>CALMRL010000436.1 GCA_937873345.1 uncultured Beijerinckiaceae bacterium
GGCCGAGGCCGCCGCCGCCGGCGCGGCGCACCTGCTCGCCGCGGCACGCGTCTTTCCCTCGCTCGCCGAGGCCGTCGCCGACCTCAACTTCGTCTGGGCCACCACGGCGCGCGAGCGCGGCCAGCAGAAGCGCGTCGCCACGCCCGCCGAGGCGATGCCGGAGAGCGCCGCCGCGATGCTCGGCGCAGGCGCGGAGCAAGCCGCGGAGCAGCCCCTGATGCGCCACGGCATCCTGTTCGGCCCCGAGCGCACCGGGCTTGACAACGACGAGGTGGCGACCGCCGACGCCATCGTGACCTTTCCCGTCAACCCGGCCTACGCCTCGCTGAACCTCGCGCAGGCCGTGCTGCTCGTCGGCTACGAGTGGATGCAGGCCGCGAGCGGCGATCGCACCCGCTTCCTGATGGCTGAACGCGCGCCGCCGGCGCCGCGCGAGATGGTGCTGTCGTTCTTCGCCTTTTTGGAGGACGAGCTGGAGCGACGCGGCTTCTTCCGGCCGCTCACCAAGGCGCCGGTGATGAAGCGCAACCTGCGCAACATCTTCCATCGCATCGGCCTCTCCGAGCAGGACATCTCGACGCTGCGCGGCGCGGTGGTGCGGCTCGTCGAGGGGCCGCGCGAGGCGGCGCCGCGACGCGACAGCGATGCCTGATGGGAGTGGCCGACCCCTCGCCGACCGGGCTCGACCCGGCTTCGGCAGCCAAGTTGACATAGGCTGGCGAACGGCAGCGAAGCCGATGTCGACCTCCAGCGCTCTCGTCATCCCGAACTGCGTCGGGGACCCATGACACGTAGGCAACGGTCAAGCGGAGACGCGCGGCGATCCGCAGATGAGAATGGTTTTGGACTGTCGACGGGCCTGTCGAAAGAAGTTGTGTGGGCGGTGATACCGCAGCAGCTTTCGGCCTGGATACGACCCACCGCCTGGAACTGCCTTCCGATGAAACCCGCCTACTCGCCATTGCCATCCTGGGGCGGCGCGATGCGTTCCTCAGCCGGCAAGGCGGAAACCTTCGTCCCGCATCGCGCCCGCGGTGCCCTGCGCGCGCTCTTTTTCGGCACCGCCCTGGCCGCCCTGCTCGACGGCTCCCAACGAGTTGCAGCGGCCGACCTCAAGCCGCCGATCCTCGCCGCCGCGCCCTACGATTGGACGGGCGCCTACCTCGGCGGCCACGTCGGCGAGGCCTTCGCGAACTCAAGCTTCCGCACCCCCGACGCCGCCGGCTCGGTCGCCCTGCGGCAGACGCTGAACACCTTCGACGAGGCCGGCTCCTTCTTCGGCGGCTTCACCGCCGGCTACAATCTGATGCTTAAGAACCGGGTCGTGCTCGGCATCGAGGCGGACACCTCCTTCGGCCCCTACCCGAACCTCAACGGCTTCGGCATCGGCGGCGAGCGGCAGTTCAACTCGCCCGCGCTCGGCAGCCAGACCTACAGCGACGACCTCTTGGCCTCCGGCACGATCCGCGGCCGCATCGGCTACGCGCCAACCGGCCCCCTCGGCGACGCCCTGTTCTACGCGACGGGCGGCTTCGCCTGGACGCGCGACCAGCTCGGCGTGGTGCAGGACCTGACCGGCAACGTCGACTTCCCCTATCAGTGGCGCCTCGGCTTCGCCGCGGGCGCCGGCGTCGAGGTGCCGATCTCGTCGCACTGGACGGGCAAGCTCGAATACCTCTTCACCGGCTTCGGCTCCACCGGCACGCAGTTCCAGACCACCGAGCAGCGCATCGACTCGAACCTCAACAAGTCCGAGATCCGCGCCGGCCTGAACTACCGCTTCGGCGACGCCGGGGAGTCGAGGGGATCGAACACCCTGTCGAACCTGCTCGACGAGCGCGTCGCCTTCCACGTCCAGGCGACCGAGGTCGCGCAGGGTTATCCCGCGTTCCGCTCGCCCTACGAGGGCGTGAACAGCCTGCCCAGCGGGTCCAACGTCGCACAGACCACCGACGTCACCCTCTACGGCGGCCTCAAGCTCTGGCAAGGCGCCGAGTTCTGGATCAACCCCGAGGTCGACCAGGGCTTCGGCCTCGGCAACACCCACGGCACCGCCGGCTTTCCCAGCGGCGAGTCCTACAAGCTCGGCGCCTCCTATCCCTATACCCGCGTGCAGCGCTACTTCGTGCGCGACACCATCAATCTCGGCGGCGTCAGCCAGAACGTCGAGGCCGATATCAACCAGTTCGCGCAGGCGCAGACCGCCAACCGCCTAGTGCTGTCGATCGGCAAGCTGTCGGTGGCGGACATCTTCGACACCAACAAGTACGCGAACAACCCGAAGCTCGACTTCCTGAACTGGTCGCTGATCAACGCCGGCACCTTCGATTACGCCGGCGACGCCTGGGGCTTCTCCTACGGCGGAGTGGCGGAGCTGTACACCGGGCGCTTCGCCGTCCGCCTCGGCCTGTTCGACCTGTCGCAGACGCCGGCCGGCGGCGCCGACAACACCCAGGCCTACGGCCTCGACCCGACCTTCCGCCAGGTGCAGGCGCTCGCCGAGGTCGAGGAGCGCCACGAGATTAGGGGACAGCCCGGCAAGATCAAGCTGACCGGCTTCGTCAGCCTCGGCCGGGCCGGCACCTTCGGCGACGCGCTGACGCTCAGCAACGCGACCGGCCTCGATCCCAGCGACGCTCTCGCCGCGGTCCGGCATTACCAGGCGCGGCCCGGCATCAGCGTCAACCTGGAGCAGGGCCTGACCGAGGACGTCGGCCTGTTCGCCCGCGCCGGATACACCGACGGCAGCGTCGAGCCCTGGGACTTCACCGACATCGACCGTACCGTCTCGGGCGGCCTGTCGATCGCCGGCAAGCGCTGGGGCCGCCCCGATGACACCTTTGGCATCGCCGGGGTGCTGAACGGCCTCGCCCCGGTGCATGCCGCCTATTTCGCGGCCGGTGGCACCGGCATCCTGATCGGCGATGGGCAACTGCCGACCACCAGGCTGGAGCAGATTTTCGAGACCTACTACAGCGTCTCGATATCGCCGGCGGTGAAGCTGAGTTTCGACTACCAGCTCATCGACCATCCCGCCTACAACCCGCAACGCGGCCCGGCCAACATCGGCGCCATCCGCCTGCACGGACAGTTCTGAGGCTCTCCGGCAAGCCCAGAACCTGCCCCATCGGGGTCGCGAACCTTTAGTTCGCCTTCGGCAATAAATGAGCGCCGGCCTCGGGAGTGGCGGTCGCACCGGGAGCGACCGCCGGAGCACCGGCTGATGGCTTGCCCGCGCCGCGTCCGTCCTCGGTGACGCCGACACCGCCGGCCGGGCCCGCACCGGCGCCGGCATCCGCCTTGCCGGCCCCTCCTCCGTCCTCGTCGAAGCCTCCGCCGCCCTTTGCCCAAGCGCCGCAGGGCAGTGCAGCCGTGCCGAGGAGCAACAGCGCCGCGGCGATCCGGGTGCCCTTCGACCTTGTCTCGCGCTTGACCATCGTGCTCCCCAATCGATCCGTCCCGCAAACGCCCTCCCGACGAGGTGGTTTCGATCGGACCGCCGAGCGTCCTGGCCTCGCCGGTCAGAACGGCAGGTTGAACACCCGTCCCGGCACAAGCTCACCGCCCACGATCTCGCCGATCGAGATCACCACGCCGGAGCAGGCGGCATAGGCGAGGCCGTCCGGCGGCGGCGCGGCGCCGCGCAGCAGCATCGGCTGGCCGCGGCGCAGCCTCGCCGCGTCGGAGCGATCGACGAGGATGCGGGTCAGCTCGCCCAGGCCCGCCTCGACGTGGCGTAGCGAGGCAGCGGCCGTTTCCGGCAGCTCGAGATCGGCGAGCGCCACGGCATCCGCCTCGCGGAACGGCCCGACACGGGTGCGGCGCAGCGCCGTGACGTGGCCGTGGCAGCCGAGGACTCGGCCGAGATCGCGGGCGATGGCGCGGACGTAGGTGCCCTTGCCGCAGCGCGCCTCGAAGGTGGCGCTCTCCCCATCCATCGCCGTCAGCGCCAGCTCGTGGATGGTCACCGCGCGAGGCTTCAATTCGACCCTCTCGCCCGAGCGGGCGAGGTCGTAGGCCCGCTCGCCAGCGATCTTGATCGCGGAGAAGGCGGGCGGCGTCTGCTCGATCGTGCCGGTGAAGCGAGGGATCAGCGCCTCGATCGCCAAGCGCTCGGGCCGCATCTCGGAGGTCGCCACCACCTGCCCGTCGGCGTCGTCGGTGTCGGTCTCGGCGCCCCATTTGACGGTGAAGCGATAGCCCTTCTCGCCGTCCTGCACGTAGGGCACGGTCTTGGTCGCCTCGCCGAAGGCGATCGGCAGGATACCCGAGGCGAGAGGGTCGAGCGTGCCGGCATGGCCGGCCTTCTTGCCGTTGTAGATGCGCTTCAGGCGCGACACGGCATGGGTCGAGGTGATGCCGACGGGCTTGTCCAGCACCACCCAACCGTTGACCTCGCCGCGCTTCGAGCGGTGCTGCGGCTGGCGGGGGCGTCCGGTGGAGCGGCCGGTCGGCGTGGCAGCATTCGGGGCGGCTTGCGACCGGTCGGGCGGCAGCTCCTCACTCACGCCTCATGATCCCGGGTGTGATCCATCAGTTGGTCGTCCCGCCGGTGGTCCCCCGGGTCCTGTTCGTCCCCGACCCCTTGGGCGTCATCGCGGGCATCCTGGGCGGTGTCGCGCTTGACGGCAGGGGAGTCGAGGAGGGCGTCGATCTTGGCGCCGTAGTCGAAGGAGGCGTCGAGGCGGAAGCGGATGTCGGGGGCGAACTTCATGGTGATGCGGTGCGCCACCTCGCCACGCAGGTACTTGCGATTGCGCTCCAGCGCCTCGACGATCGCCGCGCCGCCCTCGCCGCCGAGCGGCATCACGTAGGCGGTGGCGAGCTTCAGGTCCGGGCTCATCTTGACGTCGGGCACGGTGACGACCTTTCCTTCCAGGGCCGGATCGCTGATCGAGCCGCGCGAAAGGAGGTCGGCGAGCGCGTGCCGGATCAGTTCGGCGACGCGCAACATGCGCTGGGACGGCTCGCCGCCCTGCTGGTGATGACGGGACATCGATCTTCTTCTTGAGCTTGGCGGGAGTCCCGCGCGACGGGACGAGAGAGGCAGGCGCGGCCCGGGCGTGGTTGGGAATCATCGCGGCGCCGGCTGCATATGAGCACCGCCGCCCGAACGGCAACCCGCGTGAATCGGCATGCGGCGTCGGCCGGGAGCCAAGCCCCCGACCGATCGAAATCACAGCGTGCGCTGGATCGACGTCACGTTGTAGCACTCGATGACGTCGCCGACGCGCATGTCCTGGTAGGTCTCGAACGCCATGCCGCACTCCTGTCCGGCGACGACGTCCTTGACCTCGTCCTTGAAGCGCTTGAGCGTCGACAGCTTGCCCTCGTGCACCACCACCTGATCGCGGATCAGGCGGACATGGGCGCCGCGCTCCACCTTGCCGTCGGTGATGCGGCAGCCGGCCACCTTTCCGACCTTGGTGATGTTGAAGATCTCGAGGATTTGCGCATTGCCGAGCATGTCCTCGCGCAGCGTCGGGTCGAGCAGGCCCGACATCGCCGCCTTCACGTCATCCACGAGGTTGTAGATGATGTTGTAGTATCGGATCTCGATGCCGGACTGCTCGGCGTGGGTGCGCGCCTCCTTCAAGGCGCGCACGTTGAAGCCGATGATGATGGCATCGGAGGCTTCCGCCAGCGTCACGTCAGACTCGGTGATGCCGCCGACGCCGGCCGCGAGCACGCGAGCCGCCACCTCGTCGGTGTTGAGCTTCTCCAACGTCGCGACGATCGCCTCGACCGAGCCCTGCACGTCGCCCTTGATGACGAGCGGGAACTCCTTGCGGCCGGCGCTTTTGAGCTGGCTCATCATGTCGACGAGCGAAGAGCGGGCGCTGCCGACGCGGGCAGCCGCCTTCTCGCGCTTCTGGCGGTCGCGGTACTCCGTGATCTCGCGGGCGCGCGCCTCGGACTCGACCACGCCGACGCGGTCGCCGGCCTCGGGCGAGCCGGAGAAGCCGAGGATTTCGACAGGCATCGACGGACCGGCAGCCTGCACGGCGCGACCCTGGTCATCGAGCAGGGCGCGCACGCGACCCCACTGCGTGCCGCCGACCACGAGGTCGCCGACCCTGAGGGTGCCGCGCTGCACCAGCACCGTCGCGACGGGGCCGCGGCCGCGGTCGAGCCGCGACTCGATCACCGTGCCTTCGGCGGCCCGCTCCGGATTGGCCTTGAGATCGAGCACTTCCGACTGCAGCTCGATCAGCTCCAGCAACGCGTCGAGATTGGTGCGCTTCAGCGCCGACACTTCGACCTCGAGGACGTCGCCGCCGAGCGATTCGACCTGCACGCCGTGCTGCACCAGCTCGCCGCGGACACGGTCGGGCTTGGCCTCGGGCTTGTCGACCTTGTTGATCGCCACGATGATCGGCACACTCGCCGCCTTGGCGTGCTGCACGGCCTCGACGGTCTGCGGCATCACGCTGTCGTCGGCCGCAACCACCAGCACTACCAAGTCGGTGACCTTGGCGCCGCGGGCGCGCATCGCCGTGAAGGCGGCGTGGCCGGGCGTGTCGATGAAGGTCACGGGGCGGCCGTTCGGCGCGATGATCTGGTAGGCGCCGATATGCTGGGTGATGCCGCCAGCCTCGCCGGACTGCACATTGGTGGAGCGCAGCGCGTCGAGCAGCGAGGTCTTGCCGTGGTCGACGTGGCCCATGATGGTCACGACGGCGGGGCGGTTCGGCACGTCCTCGTCGGTGTCGGGGCTGTCGAACAAGCCCTCCTCGACGTCGGCCTCGGCGACGCGCTTGACGGTATGGCCCAGTTCCTCGGCGACCAGCTGTGCCGTGTCGGCGTCGATTACGTCGTTGATCGTCGCCATCTGGCCCTGCTTCATCAGCATCTTGATGACGTCGACCGCCCGCTCCGACATGCGGTTGGCGAGTTCCTGGATGGTGATCGTCTCGGGCAGGATCACCTCGCGGGCGAGCTTGTCCTTCTGCTCGGCCTGGTGGCCCTTGAGGCGTTGCGTGCGGCGGCGGAACGAGGCGACCGAGCGGGTACGGTCCTCGGCGCTGTCGCCGGTGGCCGTGGCGACGGTGAGGCGACCGCGGTCCTTCTGCCCGCCGGGGCTGGGACGCGTCGCGGGACGTGCCGGCATCACCACCTTGGTCGGCAGGCCGGGACGGCGGATGATGCGCTTCTCGTCGCTCTCGCCCGCGACGTCAGGACGCGGGCCGGCAAAGGGGCCGGGCGAGGAGATCGGGCGCGGGCCCGACGGCGGCATTGCGATCGGGCGCGGACCGGCCGATGGCGACGGCGAATAGGGGCGGCGCACTGGCGCGTAGGAAGGCGGCGGCGAGCCGGGCTCGCCGGAAAAGCGACGGGCCGCCTCGGCCTCGGTGCGGCGGCGCGTCTCCATGTCGGACGCGCGACGGGCGTCCTCCTCCCTCTTGCGAACCTCGGCGGCAGCGCGCTCCTGGCGGTCGCGCTCGTCGCGCTCGGCGCGCAGGCGAACCTCCAGCTCGGCGCGGCGACGATCCTCGTCCTCGCGCTCCTTGGCGCCGCTGAGGGCACGGGTGCGGGCGTCGCGCTCCTCCTCCGTCAGGGTGCGCAGCAC
>CALMRL010000437.1:0-4823 GCA_937873345.1 uncultured Beijerinckiaceae bacterium
GCGCAGGATCGTCCGCGTCCCTTCGAGTCGCGCCTTCGCCGCGCCGAAGTCGCGGACGAACACCAGCTTCATGTCCGGCCGCACCTTGGCGTTCGTCCCCTGCTCGGCGACGAAGCGCACCAATCCTTGCGGATTGGCGTAGCTGTTGTCGCGGAAGGCGATGATCACGCCCTTCGGCCCGGCGTCAACCTTCTCGACGTTGGCGCGGCGGCACAGCGCCTTGATCGAGGCGAGCTTCATCAGGAGGTCGACCTCGGGGGGCAGCGGGCCGAAGCGGTCGATCAGCTCGGCGGCGAAAGCCTCGATCGCCTCGTCGGCATCGAGCGTCGCCATGCGGCGGTAGAGCTGCACGCGCAGCTGCGCGTCCTCGACGTAGCCCTCCGGGATGGTGACCGGCGTGCCGGTCTGGATCTGCGGCGACCACGTCTCGACCGGCGGCTCGTCGGCGATGCCGAGCTTCAAGGCCTCGATCGCCTCCTGCAGCATCTCCTGGTACAGCTCGTAGCCGACCTCCTTGATCTGGCCGGACTGCTCCTCTCCGAGCAGGTTGCCGGCGCCGCGGATGTCGAGATCGTGGCTCGCCAGCTGGAAGCCGGCGCCGAGCGTGTCGAGCGAATCCAGCACCTTCAGCCGCTTCTCCGCCTGGATCGTGACGGTCTTCTTCGCCGGCAGGGTGAGCAGCGCGTAGGCGCGCGTTTTGGAGCGGCCGACGCGCCCGCGCAGCTGGTAGAGCTGGCTGAGGCCGAACATGTCGGCGCGGTGCACGATCAGCGTGTTGGCGCGCGGGATGTCCAACCCCGATTCGACGATCGAGGTCGAGAGCAGAATGTCGTACTGGCCATCGTAAAAGGCCGACATCTTGTCCTCGAGCTCCGTCGGCGGCATCTGGCCGTGCGCCACCACCACCTTGGCCTCGGGCACCGCCTGGCGCAGGAAGGCCTGAGCCTCGTCGAGGTGCTCGATCCGCGGGCAGACGTAGAAGCTCTGGCCGCCGCGGTAGCGCTCGCGCAACAGCGCCTCGCGTACCAGCAGCTCGTCGAAGGGCGTGACGAAGGTGCGCACGGCGAGGCGGTCGACCGGCGGCGTCGCGATGATGGAGAGGTCGCGCACCCCCGTCATCGCCAGCTGCAGGGTGCGCGGGATCGGCGTCGCGGAGAGGGTGAGCACGTGCACCTCGGCGCGCAAGTCCTTCAGCCGCTCCTTGTGCTTGACGCCGAAGTGCTGCTCCTCGTCGATGATCACCAGACCGAGGTCCTTGAAGTCGACGCCTTTACCCAACACCGCATGGGTGCCGACGATGATGTCGACAGAGCCGTTCGCCAGCCCCGCCCTGTTAGCGCGCAGGTCCGCCGCCCCGACCATGCGCGACAGCTGCGCCACCTTGAGCGGCACGTGGGCGAAGCGCTGGCTGAAGTTGCGGAAGTGCTGGCGGGCGAGCAGGGTGGTGGGGACCACCACCGCCACCTGCCGGCCGTTGATCGCCGCGGCGAAGGCGGCGCGCATCGCCACTTCCGTCTTGCCGAAGCCGACGTCGCCGCAGATCAGCCGGTCCATCGGATGCCCCGAGGCGAGGTCGTCCAACGTGGCGCCGATCGCGCCCTCCTGGTCCTCGGTCTCGTCGTAGGGGAAGCCGGCGCAGAACTCGGCGTAGAGCCCGTCGGGCGGCACCAGCTTCGGCGCGGCGCGGGTGGCGCGGGCGGCGGCGATCTTGATCAGTTCCGCCGCCATCTCCAGCACGCGCTTGCGCATCCGCGCCTTGCGCTTCTGCCAGGCGCCGCCGCCGAGCCGGTCGAGCTGCACCTCGGCGTCCTCCGAACCGTAGCGCGACAGCAGCTCGAGGTTCTCGACGGGGAGGTAGAGTTTCACCCCTTCGGCATAATGCAGCTCCAGGCAGTCGTGGCGCACGCCCGCCGCCTCGATCGGGTGCAGGCCGTGGTATCGCGCGATGCCGTGATCGGCATGGACGACGATGTCGCCGGCAGTCAGCGAGCCGATCTCGGTAAGGAAGTTCTGCGCCCGCTTCGCCGACTTGCGCTTGCGCACGAGGCGGTCGCCGAGGATGTCCTGCTCGGAGATCACGGCGATGTCGCCGGCCTCGAAGCCCTCCTCCAGGCCGAACACGGCGAGCGCCGCCTTGCGCCCCTTGTGGTGCAGGGCGTGGCCGAGCTGCGACACGCTGATCGTCGCCGACCACGGGCTGTCGGCGAGCACGCTGGCCAACCGCTCGCGCGAGCCATCGGACCAAGCGGCGATGACGACGTGCTTGGAACGGGACTGCAGGTCGCGCACATGCTCCGCCGTCGCCTCGAAGACGTTGCGGCTCTCATCGGCTCGCTCGGGCGCGAAGGAGCGCCCCGGCTTGCCGCCGGCGTCCACGACGAGCCCGGGCGCGCCCTCCGGCACGGCATGGGGCGTCAGCTGCACCACGCTCATCTCGCCGAGGCGCGTCTGGACGCCTTTCTCGTCGAGGTAAAGCCCATCCGGCGGCAGCGGCTTGTAGGTGGCCGTGGTCGGCGCCTCGTCGAAGGCCGTGCGCCGGGCGTCGTAGTAGTCGGCGATCTGCTTGAAGCGCTCGGTCGCAGCCTCGCGCGCCGAGCCGTCGAGGATCAGCGGCGCGCCGCCGGTATAGGACCAGACGGGATCGAGCGCGTCGTAGAACAGCGGCAGCCAATGCTCGACGCCGGGCGAGCGGCGCCCCTCGCTCGTCGCCTCGTACAGCGTGTCGCCGCGCGTCAACCCGCCGAAGCGGGTGACGTAGCTGTTGCGGAAGCGCTTGATCGCCTCGGTCGTCAGCTGCACCTCGCTCATCGGCACGAGGTCGAGCGCCTTGAGCTGTCCGGAGGTGCGCTGCGTCTCGGGATCGAAGGTGCGGATCGACTCCAGCGTGTCGCCGAAGAAATCCAACCGGATCGGCTGGAGCAGGGCAGGCGGATAGAGGTCGACGATGCCGCCGCGCACGGCGTAGTCGCCGGTGTCGCGCACGGTGGAGGAGCGGCTGAAGCCGTTGATCTCCAGCCAGCGCGTCAGCGCCTCGATATCGACGGCGTTGCCCGGCGCGGCCGAGAACGAGTCCTTGGCGACGCGCGCCAGCGGCGGCACGCGCTGCAGCAGCGCCGAGACGGTGGTGGAAAGGATGCGCGGGCGCTCCTCCGAGGTGCGCGAGCGGGCGAGCCGAGCCAGCGCCGTCATCCGCCGCGCCGCGACCGATGCGTTGGGCGAGACGCGATCGTAGGGCTGGCAGTCCCAGCCCGGCAGGTCGAGCACCTCGATGTCGGGGGCGGCGAAGTTGAGGGTCTCGGCGAAGGCGCGGGCCCTCGTCTCGTCGCGGGCGACGTGGACGAACACCACCGAGCGGCGCTCGGCATCGCGCGCAAGGGCGTGAGCGAGGTCGGCGACGCAGAAGGCGTCGAAACCCTCCGGCACTCCTGCGAGGGTGAAGCTGCCGCCCTTTTTCAGTTCGGCGACGGCGCGTTTCAGGTCGGTCACGGGTGTGCGGGTGCTGTGGGCAAGGCCCCCATGTGGAACGTCGATGCGGGAATGTCGAGCGCAGTGCGGATCGGCGGAGAGATCAGCCGGGAAAAGGGCCGGCGCACACGAAGCTGTCCTGCCGCGCGCGGTCGTTGGCCCTGGCCTCGTCGCCTGCGGCGTGGCGACCGATCGCGATGAAGCAGTGCAGGTCGAGCTCGTCGGGCAGCGTGAGGTTGCGGCGCGAACGGTCGGCATCGAAGCCGCCGATGCCGTGGGCGATCCAGCCATCCAGCGACGCCTGCAGGGCGAGGCAGGCCCAAGCGGCGCCCGTGTCGAAGGCGTGCGAGCGGTTGTCCTTCGCCGGCTTGCCGTCGCGAGCGGGGGCGACAGGGCGCGAGGCAATGGCGACGAGCGCTGCGGAGCGGCCGGCCCAGGCCCGGTTCTTCTCGCTAAGGCAGTCGAGGAAGAGCGGCCAGTGCCTGTCGTCGCGCAGCGCGTAGAGAAAACGCCAGGGCTGCAGGTTGCCGGACGAGGGCGCCCAACGCGCAGCCTCGAAGAGGACGGCGAGTTCCGGCTCGGTGATCGCGGCTGAAGCGAACAGGCGCGGCGACCAGCGATCGAGGAAGAGAGGGTGGATGGGGTGGGTGGCCGTGCGGCCGTTGCGGATCGTCATGAGGCACAGCCATGCCACAGTCGCGCCGCGAAGGCAGCGGGTGGGACGTTCCGCCCCACCCGCTGCGACGATGCTCCGGCAGGCGCCTGAGATCAGGCGTGCTTCGACGAGCCCTTCTTGACGACATGGGCGAGATGGGTGCGGTGCAGGCGCTTCAGCTTGCTCATCGAGCCATGCAGGCGGCGGTGCGATGGCGCCATCCTGTGGGAGACGGCGACGCTGCGGCCGCTGTTCAGCTTAGGCGTCCCGAGCTTCGAGGTCCTGTTGGCGCCGGTCTTGACGGTACCAACCTTGGTGCGGACCTGGGTCGCGCCCGCCTTGGCCGTCGCGATGCCGGCCGGCCTGGCCATCTGCTGCGCGGTCGCGGGGGCGGTCTGCGTCATCGGCGCGGCGGTCTCGACGCTGGATTGGGCGGTGGGCTGAGCCGCTTCGGCACCGGCGGCGCCGAAGGCGAGAGCCAGGCCGAGACCGAGTGTGGCGAGCTTGCGGGTGATCATCGGGTGCATCCTTGAGGGTTCGCGTTCCGCTCATCCGAGCGTGACGCCAAGCTAGAGGATGTTGACTGAACGCCCGCGGAGCGACGCGTTCACCGCGCCGTCACCTTCGATGGACCCGCGACGCGAGGCGCCAGACGCCGTACCGCCACGGCGCGAACCAGCGCGCCGCGGACGGGAGCCTCTGC
>CALMRL010000437.1:4858-12085 GCA_937873345.1 uncultured Beijerinckiaceae bacterium
AGCGGCAGAGGCGAGCCATTCCCATCCATCCGCCGGCCCACACGCCATGGCGGGCGATCGCCTCGTCGGCGTAATGCGAGCAGGTCGGCAGGTAGCGGCAGTGCCGCCCGAGCAGGGCGGACAGGCTGAGCTGGTAGGTGCGGATCGCGAGATGCGCGGTGCGGCGCGGCAGCGTCATCGCACGAGCCAAAGCACGCCGGCGCGAAAAGCGAAAGCCCGGCGGGGATGCCGCCGGGCTCTTGCTCGTCCGCGAGGTGCGTCCGTTCAGTAGCGGGCGACCACCGGTGCGGCGGGGGCGTTGAGCCCGTTGAACTTGTAGCCGAGGCCGACGCGGATCAGGTTGCCCTCTGTGCGGGTCGAGGCGACGTAGCCGCCGAGATTGCCGTTGAGCGCGTTGACCGCGAAGCTCTCTCGGCCAAGATCGTAGTGCACGTATTCGGCCTTAATCGTACCATCGAAGATGTCGAGGCCGAGCTTCTTGTCGATGCCGAGCAGCTTCTCGACGGAGAGCTTGTTGAGGATCGAGTCGGGGGGGATGGCGTATTCGGCGCCGCCGCCGACGTCGTAGCCCTTCGAGATGCGGCTGGCGGTGCCGAAGTACTGCGGGCCGGCGAAGTCGTTCAGCACAGAGTTGTGCACCTCGCCGTAGGCGAAGCCGCCGGTGGCGTAGACGAGGATGCGGTCGAAGGCGTAGCCGATGCGGCCGTTCGCCGTGCCGAGGTAGGCGAGGCGCTGCTGGTAGTTGAACTTGCCGCCGTCAGGCAGGAAGACGTCCCTGTAGGCGTGAAGGTTGAAGTAGCTGACGTCGGCCTGCCCGCCGAAGACGAAGCCCGAGCCCGGTCGCAGCTGGTAGTTCGCCGCGACGCCGCCGCCGACCTCGTCGAAGCTCGACTTGTTCAGCGAAATGCCGCCCGGCGCAGGCGCGGCGCCGCCGAAGGGCGTGGTCTGCACGTTCTGGCCGTTCGGAATGGTGTAGCTCGTAGTCAGGCCGAATTCGAGGCCGGTCCAGTTATAACCGGCCGGTGCGATCGGCGGAACGTACACCGGGGGCGCGCGCCGGCTGGGAAGATCGGCGGCCATGGCGGCCGTGGTCGCGCCCATCAGGGCGATAGCGGTCGCGCAGGTCAGTCTGTTCACGCTGGAATCCCCCGCTGCGCAAGAGGCAGCTCACGGCCCAGTGTGCGCGGGATTGCGTCGCCCGCCTATCACATCCCTGCCACAGTGCCGGACAGACTGCTGCGGAATGCCACCGAGGAGATCCCTACGACTGGCCGCGCTCGATCATCGTCGCCGCCTCGGCTGCCGCCTCGAAGGCCAGCATCGTCGAAGCGTGCCGGGCCCTGAACTCGCGCACCGGACGCAACACGCCGGCTTCGGCCCAAGCGCCGTCGGGCGGCTCGCCGTCTTCCTTGAGCATCGCCAGCATCCGGTCGCGCACGGCGCGCAGTTCCTCCGCGGTGGTGCCGAGGACGTGGCGGGCGACGATCGCCGCCGCAGCCTGACCCAGCGCGCAAGCCTTCACGTCATGGGCGTAGTCGCTGACCGCGCCGTCGCGCATCGCGAGGTCCACCGTGACGGTGGAACCGCAAAGCCGCGAGTGCCGGCGCGACGTGGCGCCGGGCTCGGCGAGTCGCCCGAGGCGCGGGATGTTGCCGGCGAGTTCGAGGATGCGCGTGTTGTAGATATCGTCCAGCATGGCCAAATCTGCGCCGTCGCCTTCATGACGCGGCCTCCCGCCTCATATATAGGATCGGCGCGCGGGCAGGCGAGCGCGCCATTTGGGCCGCGAGCGAAGGGACATGAGGCTTCTTGGAACAATCGAGGGCGGGAGCGCCGCATGGATGATGTGGTCAAATCCCTGATCGAGCGTCGGGCGATGATCGCAACGAGCACTGCTGCGCCACGGCGCGGCGAGGCGCGGCCGAGCCGCGAAGCGGCGGAGGCGGCGGTGCGCACGCTGCTCGCCTACATCGGCGAGGACGTCGAGCGCGAAGGCCTGCGGGAAACGCCGCGCCGCGTCGTCTCCGCCTACGAGGAATTCTTCGCGGGCTACGGCCAGGACCCGGCCGAGGCGCTGACGCGCGTCTTCGAGGACGTCAGCGGATACGGCGAGATGGTGGTGCTGCGCGACATCCCCTTTGCCTCGCACTGCGAGCACCACATGGTGCCCTTTACCGGTCGGGCACACCTTGCCTACTATCCCAGCGCGGAGGGCGTGGTCGGCCTGTCGAAGCTCGCCCGGCTCGTCGACATCTACGCCCGTCGCCTGCAGACGCAGGAGGCCCTGACCTCGCAGATCGTCCAGGCGCTGGAGATCAACCTGCGGCCGCGCGGATGCGCCGTTCTGATCGAGGCCGAGCACATGTGCATGTCGCTGCGCGGCATCCGCAAGCACGGCGCCTCCACCGTGACGACCCAGTTCGCCGGCGTGATGAAGACCGACGCCGCCGAGCAGGTCCGCTTCTTCACCCTGGTGCGACAGGGGCGGGCATAAGGTGACGGCCGACATCGTCGCCAAGCGCGAACTTGAGGAAGGTGCCACGTTCCGTCCGCGCTTCGATCGCGACGGGCTGATCAGCTGCATCGCCGTCGACGACCGCGACGGTGCCGTGCTGATGCTCGCGCACATGAACGCGGAGGCGCTGGCGCTGACGATCCGCACCGGCGTCGCGCACTACTGGTCGCGCTCGCGCCGGCAGCTCTGGCGCAAGGGCAACACGTCGGGCCAGACGCAGAGCGTCGTGGAGCTGCGCACCGACTGCGATCAGGACGCGCTGCTGATGCGGGTGCGCGTCGGGGGGGACGGCGGCGCCTGCCACACCGGGCGGCGCTCGTGCTTCTATCGCGCCGTGCGGGGCGACGGGGACGGCGAGCCGATCCTCGCCCCCGCGTGAGAGTTTAGCCGGCGATGTACTCGCGCAGCGCCGATTGCTCCTGCTCCATCTGCTCGAGACGGTACTTGACCGCGTCGCCGGTCGAGATGATGCCGGCGAGCCGGCCGTCCGCGATCACCGGCAGGTGTCGGAAGCGGCCCTGCGACATCCGCTGCACCGCGGCGATCACATCTTCGCCCTCGGCGGCTGTGACGACGTCGCGCGTCATGTAGGCGGACACCTCGTCGTCGAGCGCGTCGCAGCCGCGCGTGGCGATCGCCCGCACGGCGTCGCGTTCCGAGATGATGCCGACGAGCGCGCCCGCCTCGTCGACCACCACCAGCGCGCCGATGTGCTTGGCGGCCAGCTTGTCGACGGCGTCGCGCAGGCTGTGCCGCTGATGGACCGTGTCGACGTCGCGCCCCTTGCGCGCGAGAATGCGTGCGATCGTCATCACCGCCTCCCTGTGCATGACGTCCAGAGCATCGGGCCGAAGGCCGAACCTGCTCCACTCGCCGCCCTCGCGGATGTTCTCCGCCGCGGTGATGGAGGATGCGCCGCGGGGCGGGAGCGCACAAGGCGGGGGTGGCGTCGACGACCATCCTCCGAAGGGCGGATCGGACGCGTCCCCGCGGTGATCGCGTCATCATCCCCGCTATAACCGGGGCAGGCATCCCTCCCGGACTTGCTGCCGCGACGGCGATCGGCCTATGCCGGGCGGTGGCCGCCCGGCGCCAAGAATGGAGACCCCATGAACCACGACGTGTCGAGCGAGGACGCCGCGGCGGGACATGGCGTCGTGCCGGTGATCGCGGGCCCCCTCGCCGACCGCTTCGACGAGCCGACCCCGATTGCATCCGAGCTGGCGGCCTCGTCGCACCGCTTCATCAACCGTGAGCTGTCCTGGCTGGAGTTCAACCGCCGCGTTCTTCAGGAGGCGTCGAACCGCAATCACCCCCTGCTGGAGCAACTGCGCTTCCTGTCGATCTCGGCGAACAACCTCGACGAGTTCTTCATGGTGCGCGTCGCCGGCCTGCGCGGGCAGATGCGACGCGGCTTCGTCACGCCCTCCGAGGACGGGCTGACGCCGGCGGAGCAGCTCGCTCGCATTCGCGAGACGGTGACCCACCTCGCCGCCGAGCAGCAGCGCCGCTGGCGCGAACTGCGCGAGGAGATCGCGCAGGTCGGCATCCGCCTCGTCGATCCCCCCGACCTCACAGCCGAGGACCGGCAGTGGCTTGAGAGCTACTTCACCGCGCACATCTTCCCCGGGTAGACGCCGCTGGCGATCGATCCCGCCCACCCCTTTCCGTTCATCCCGAACTTCGGCTTCTCCATCGCGCGGGAGTTGCGGCGCCCCAGCGACCGCAAGGGGCTGAAGGCGTTGATCCGCCTTCCCGCGAAGAGTGCCCGCTTCGCGCACCTGCCGCAGGTCGAGGGGGAACCGACCCGCTTCGTCTCGCTGGAAACGCTGGTCGGCCTGTTCACGCCCGCCCTGTTCCCCGGCTACGACCTGCGGGGCTCGGGCGCCTTCCGCGTCATCCGCGACTCCGACCTCGAGATCGAGGAAGAGGCCGAGGACCTCGTTCTGCTCTTCGAATCCGCCCTGAAGCGGCGTCGGCGCGGGTCGGTGATACGCCTGGAGTACGACAGCCTGATGCCCGCGGACCTGCGGGCTTTCGTCACCGACGAGATCGGCGTGGTCACCGACGAGACCTTCGTGCTCGACGGCATGCTGGCCTTGAACGAGCTGTCGGAGATCGTCGGCCTCGACCGGCCGGACCTCAAGTTCAAGCCCTACACGCCGCGTTTTCCCGAGCGGGTGCGCGACAACGGCGGCGACTGCTTCCTGGCGATCCGCCAGAAGGACCTCGTGGTCCACCACCCCTACGAGTCGTTCGACGTGGTGGTGCAGTACCTCAACCAGGCGGCGCGCGACCCCAGCGTCGTCGCGATCAAGCAGACGCTGTACCGCACCTCGTCGGACTCGCCGATCGTGCGCGCGCTCGTCGAGGCGGCCGAGGCGGGCAAGTCGGTGACGGCGCTGGTCGAGCTGAAGGCCCGCTTCGACGAGGAGGCCAACATCCGCTGGGCGCGCGACCTAGAGCGCGCCGGCGCGCAGGTGGTGTTCGGCTTCATCGAGCTGAAGACGCACGGCAAGCTGTCGATGGTGGTCCGCCGCGAGGGCTCGAGCCTGATGACCTACTGCCACATCGGCACCGGCAACTACCATCCCACCACAGCGAAAATCTACACCGACGTGTCCTTCTTCACCGCCGATCCGGCGATCGGGCGCGACGTCAGCCGCGTCTTCAACTTCATCACCGGCACCGCCGAGCCGGATGGGCTGGAGCGCCTGGCGATCTCGCCGGTGTCGTTGCGCCAGCGTTTCGTCGAGAACCTGGAAGGCGAGATCGCCTTCGCCAGGGCCGGCCGCAAGGCGTCGATCTGGCTGAAGTGCAACTCGCTGGTCGATCCCGACATCATCGACGCGCTGTACCGCGCGAGCCAGGCAGGGGTGCAGGTCGACTGCGTGGTGCGCGGCATCTGCTGCCTGCGCCCGGGCGTGCCGGGCTTGAGCGACAACATCCGCGTCAAGTCGATCATCGGCCGCTTCCTGGAGCACGCCCGCATCTACTGCTTCGGCAACGGCCACGCCCTGCCGCACAACAAGGCGCTGGTGTACATCTCCTCCGCGGACCTGATGCCGCGCAACCTCGACCGCCGCGTCGAGGTGATGCTGCCGGTGCTGAACAAGACCGTGCAGGAGCAGGTGCTGGAGCAGATCATGGTCGCCAACCTGCTCGACAACCAGCAGTCCTACCGCGTGCTGCCCGACGGCAACTCGCGGCGCATCGAGACCGGCGAGGGGCAGGAGCCTTTCAACGCGCACTCCTATTTCATGACCAATCCCTCCCTAAGCGGGCGCGGCAAGAGCCTGAAGGAGTCGTCGCCGCGCACCCTGTTCAAGCGCCTGGAGAACCGTTGACCATCGTGCCCCAGCCGGCGGCCGGCCGGACGCTCCCTGCCGGAGCCTTGCGGCCTCTCGCCATCATCGACATCGGGTCGAATTCGGTGCGCCTCGTCGTCTACGACGGGCTCGACCGCTCGCCGGTGCCGGCCTTCAACGAGAAGGTGCTGTGCGGCCTCGGCAACGGCGTCGTCTCGACCGGCAAGCTGCCGAAGGGTGGCGTCGAACGGGCGCTCGCCGCGCTGAAGCGCTTCCGCGTGCTGACGCA
Organism: uncultured Beijerinckiaceae bacterium; assembly: GCA_937873345.1. Lineage (GTDB taxonomy): Bacteria > Pseudomonadota > Alphaproteobacteria > Rhizobiales > Beijerinckiaceae > RH-AL1. The sequence continues at coordinate 10,971 of CALMRL010000437.1, forward strand.
GATCATGGACATCGCCGACGTCCGGGTGATCGCCACCGCGGCGGCGCGCGATGCCGCCAACGGGGCCGATTTCCTGGCCGCCGCGCGCGAGGCCCTGGGCGGCACGGCGATCACCCTGCTGTCCGGCCCGCGCGAGGCGCAGCTCTCGGCCTACGGCGTCATCGCCGGCATCGCCGAGCCCGACGGCGTCGTCGGCGACCTCGGCGGTGGCTCGCTGGAGATCATCGACGTCCGCCAGGGCAGGGCTGGTGTCGGCGTCAGCCTGCCGCTCGGCGGCCTCGCGCTGATGGACGCCTCGAAGCAGTCGCCGAAAACCGCGGCACGGATCGTGCGCGAGGCGCTTGCCCGATGCGGGGCGCTCGACGCCCTCGCCGGACGCACCTTCTTCGCGGTCGGCGGGACGTGGCGCTCCATCGCCAAGCTGCACATGGGGCGGCGCAACTATCCCTTGATGGTGATGCACGGCTACACCATCTCGGCCAAGGATGCGGCGGAGCTGGCGTCGCTGGTCGAGCGCACCGATCCCAACAGCCTCGTCGCGCTCGCATCGGTCAACGCGGCGCGCCGGCCATTGCTTGCCTACGGCGCCGTGGTGCTCGACGAGCTGATCCGACGCGCCAAGCCCCGCGACATCGTGATCTCGACCTATGGCGTGCGCGAGGGCCTGCTCTACGAGGCGCTCGACACAGCGACGCGTGAGGTCGATCCGCTGCTCGCCGCGAGCGCCAAGCTTAACCGCCTTCTCGCCCGGTCGCCGGACTACGCCGACGAACTGATCGCCTGGCTGTCCGCCTTCTTCGTCTCGCTCGGCCTGCCGGAGACCCGCGGGGAACGCCGCCTGCGCGACGCCGCCTGTTACCTGTCGGAGGTGAACTGGCGCGCGCACCCGGACTATAGAGGGGTGCAGAGCTTCAACTTGGTGTCGAGCGCGATCCTGCCCGGCGTCAACCATGCCGGTCGCGCTTTCCTGTCGCTCGCCGCAACGCTGCGCTACGTCGGGCTCGACGAGGCGACGATGCCGCCGCTGCAGGCGCTGATGTTGCCCGCGATGATCGAGCGGGCGCAGATCGTCGGCGCCTGCCTGCGCATCGCCTCGGTGCTCGCCGCCGGCATGC
>CALMRL010000437.1:12095-21327 GCA_937873345.1 uncultured Beijerinckiaceae bacterium
ACTCGGCCGGGCACGGCTGAAAGCGTCGAAGACGACGATCGACCTCGTGCTCGCCCGTCCCATCGGTGCGCTCGCCGGCGAGCGTCTCGACAGCCGCCTGAAGGCGCTGGCCAAGCTGACGGGGCGCGACTACGCGGTGACGATCGAGGGCTGACCCCTCAGTCGGCGACCGACGCGACCATCGCCTGCCGGTCGGGCGCCGGTTCCTCGTACTCCTGCCATTCAAGCGCGACCACCTTGCCGCGCTCCACCGTCAAGGCGAGACGGCCGTGCTTCAGCTCCAGGGCCTGGGCGCCGAACAGCTCGCGCCGCCAACCCTTCAGTGCGCCGACGTCGGCGGCATCGTCGGCGGCGATCGCTTCGAGATCGTCGACCGTGGCGATCATCTTGGCGGCGACGCCCTGCGCCTCGCTGACCTGACGCAGCAGCACCTTGAGGAGTTCCACCGTCGCCGAGCCGCCGCCGCGCCGGTCGCGCTCGATGCGCGGCAGGGTTTTCGGATCGCGGGCCAGGCCGCGCTCGATCGCCGCGAGGATGTCGATGCCGGCACGCGAGCGCTCCATGCCCTTGGGCACCGCGCGCAGGTCACCCAGCGCCTCCGCCGAGCGGGGCGCGGCCAGCGCGATCTCGATCATCACGTCGTCCTTGAGGATGCGCGAGCGCGGCACGTCGCGCCCCTGCGCCTCCGCCTCGCGCCAACCCGCGACCTCCATCAGCACGGCGAGGTCGCGCGGCTTGCGGGCGCGCGAACGAAAGCGCTCCCAGGCCCGCTCCGGCGCCTGCTCGTAGGTCGCCGGCGCGGACAGCACCGCCATCTCGTCGACGAGCCAACCGGTGCGCTTCGAGGAGCCGAGCTTGCGCTGGAGGAAGTGGTAGACGTCGCGCAGGTGCGTCACATCGGCGATGGCGTAGGCGACCTGCGCCTCGCTCAACGGCCGACGCGACCAGTCGGTGAAGCGCGAGGACTTGTCGAGCTGGACCTTGGACACGGTGTTGACGAGGTCGGAGTAGGATATCTGCTCGCCGAAGCCGCAGACAGTGGCCGCAACCTGGGTGTCGAACAGCGGCGCCGGGACCAGGCCGGCGAGATGCCAGAAGATCTCGATGTCCTGGCGCGCGGCATGGAACACCTTGACGACGTCCGGATCGGCCATCAGGGCGAACAGCGGCGCGAGGTCCAATCCTTCCGCCAGCGCATCCACCGCGGCGGCCTCGTCGACCGAGGCGAGCTGCACCACGCACAGCTTCGGCCAGAAGGTGGTCTCTCGTAGGAACTCGGTGTCGACGGTGATGAAGGGGTGCGCGGCGAGGCGTCGGCAAATCTCCGTCAGCTCGCGGGTGGTCGCGATCAGGCTCATTCCATCTTTCTTGCGTAGCGGGCGCGACGGGGACCCGGGCGGTCGCGGTCACCATAGAGGCGCGGCGCCTTGCTGGGCAACATCGGGCGAGGCGGGATGATCGGGTGTGGTCGACGCCTTGACACTGCTGCCCCTGCGTGTGGAGTGTCCGCCGCTTCCAAGGCATGCAGCACCCCAAGGACCCATGCACCGCTATCGTTCGCACACCTGCGGCGCCCTGCGCGAGGCTGATGCCGGTCAGGTCGTGCGCCTCGCCGGCTGGTGCCACCGCATCCGCGACCATGGCGGCGTGCTGTTCATCGACCTGCGTGACCACTACGGCCTGACGCAATGCGTCGTCGATCCCGATTCCCCCGGTTTCGCGCAGGCCGAGAAGCTGCGTTCGGAATGGGTGGTGCGTCTCGATGGAACGGTGAGGGCGCGCCCGGCCGGCACGCAGAACGCCGAGATGGCGACCGGCGCGGTCGAACTCTACGTCCGCGACATCGAGGTGCTGGGGCCGGCTTCCGAGCTGCCGCTGCCGGTGGCGACTGACCAGCCCTATCCGGAGGATATCCGCCTCAAATATCGTTTCCTCGACCTGCGCCGCGACAAGCTGCACGCCAACATCATGCTGCGCGGCGCGGTGATCGACTCGATGCGGGCGCGGATGAAAGGGCAGGGCTTCTTCGAGTTCCAGACGCCGATCCTCACGGCCTCCAGTCCCGAGGGCGCGCGCGACTACCTCGTGCCCTCGCGCGTCCACCCCGGCAAGTTCTACCCGCTGCCGCAGGCGCCGCAGCAGTTCAAGCAGCTGCTGATGGTGGCGGGCTTCGACCGCTATTTTCAGATCGCCCCCTGCTTCCGCGACGAGGACGCCCGTGCCGACCGCTCTCCGGGCGAGTTCTACCAGCTCGACATCGAGATGAGCTTCGTCACGCAAGCCGATGTCTTCGCAGCGGTAGAGCCGGTGCTACGCGGCCTGTTCGAGGAGTTCGGCGGTGGGCGGCCCGTCACCCAATCCTTTCCGATGATCTCCTTTTCGGCCGCCGTGCGCGCCTTCGGCTCGGACAAGCCGGATCTGCGCAACCCGCTGCTGATCCACGACGTCACCGCCGCCTTCGCCGGCTCGGGCTTCGGCGTCTTCGCCAAGCGCCTTGCCGCCGACCCGCAGGCGCGGGTGTGGGCGATCCCGGCGCCGAAGGGCGGCTCGCGCACCTTCTGCGACCGCGTGGACGCTTGGGCCAAGAGCGAGGGGCAGCCCGGCCTCGCCTACATCTTCTGGCGCGACGGCGAGGCACTGGGCGCCGGGCCGGTCGCGAAGAACATCGGCCTGGAGCGCTGCGAGGCGATCCGCTCGGGGCTGAACGGCCACGCCGGCAAGTGGGCGACCCTGCCGACGCCGGAGGGCGACCAGGCCGTCGAGCGCTTCCCCGCGGAGATCGCCGCTCCCTACCGTGCGCTCCGGCCCGAGGGGCTTGGCGTCGGCGACGCGGTGTTCTTCGTGCTCGGGCGTCCCGACGCGATCTACAAGTTCGCCGGCCTCGCCCGCCAGCGGCTCGGCACGGAGCTGGAGCTGACGACGTTGGGCTCCTTCGAGTTCTGCTGGATCGTCGACTTCCCGATGTACGAGTGGAACGACGACGACCGAAAGATCGATTTCTCGCACAATCCCTTCTCCATGCCGCAGATGGAGCGGGACGAGTTCCTGGCGCTCGACGCCGGGGACGAGGCGCGCATCCTCGGCCTCAAGGCCTACCAGTACGATATCGTCTGCAACGGCGTCGAGCTGTCATCGGGTGCGATCCGCAACCATCGCCCCGACGTGATGCGCAAGGCCTTCGCGCTAGCCGGCTACGACGAGACGGTGCTGGAGGAGCGCTTCGGCGGCATGTACCGCGCCTTCCAGTATGGAGCGCCGCCGCACGGCGGCATCGCGCCGGGCGTCGACCGCATCGTGATGCTGCTCGCCGGCGAGGAGAACCTGCGCGAGATCGTGCCCTTCCCGATGAACCAGCGCGCTGAGGACCTGCTGATGGGCGCGCCATCTTCCGCCACGGAGAAACAACTCAAAGAGCTGCACATTCGCTCTAACGTGATGCAATCAGTCTCAAGGCGAGAGGTCATCGACAACGCGGACGCGCCGACGATCGAGGTGAAGGGCGGAAGCTGACGTGCGCGCTATTCTTCTCGCCTGCGGGGAGGCGGTCTTGCACGAGCATGGTCGGGCGAGGACCACGGCCGCATCAGCGCAATTGAGACCGAACAGTCATGACGAGAGATGAAATTCTTGCTAGGTTACGATCGGTCGAGCCGGAGCTGAGGGCCAAGGGCGTCAAGCGCGCTGCGTTGTTCGGCTCGCAGGCACGGGGCGACGCGCGTCCGGACAGCGATATCGACGTCATGCTCGAAATCGACCCGGATGCCAAGGTCGGTGTCTGGGGCCTCGTGTCGATCATGAACTTGATCGAAGATCGCTTCCCGCAGAAGGTCGACGTATCTGAGCGCGAGGCCCTTCGCCCCTTTGTTCGGCCAAGCGCTGAACGCGATGCGATCTATGCTTTCTGACACGCAAAGGGACGCGCTGGCAGCCATCAGGCTGAACATCGACGCGATCCAAGACTTCATCGAAGGGCTGACCGCGGAGACCTTCGAGGCCGATCGGCTCAGGGTGTACGCGACCACCAGTGCCCTTGAGATCATCTCGGAAGCGAGTCGGAGATTGCCCGAGGATTTTCAGACCAAGCATCCAGCGATCGACTGGCGCGCCATCCGCAACGCCGGGAACGTCTACCGGCACGCTTATGCGCCCGTGCACGGTGCGCGCATCTGGGACACGGCTCGTCACGGACTCGACGAGCTGTCGCGAGTCGTCGCGTTCGAGTTGCAATTCGACCAGTCCGCCTGCGGGCCATCGGGAGATCACCCATGACCATTCGCACCAAACCCCGCAACCTCATTCAGGGCGCCACCGGCGATTGGGAGGTCATCGTCGGCATGGAGATCCACGCCCAGGTGGTGTCGCGCTCGAAGCTGTTCTCCGGCGCCTCGGCGACCTACGGCGGCGAGCCGAACGACCACGTCAGCCTCGTCGATGCGGCGATGCCCGGCATGCTGCCCGTCGTCAACGCGGAATGCGTGGCGCAGGCCGTTCGCACCGGCCTCGGCCTGAAGGCCGAGATCAACCATCGCTCGGTGTTCGATCGCAAGAACTACTTCTATCCCGACCTGCCGCAGGGCTACCAGATCTCGCAGTACAAGAGCCCGATCGTCGGCGAAGGCACGGTGACGGTCGAGCTGACGCCGACCGAGAGCTTCACCGTCGGCATTGAGCGGCTGCACCTCGAGCAGGACGCCGGCAAGTCGCTGCACGACCAGTCGCCGACCGAGAGCTTCGTCGACCTCAACCGATCGGGCGTGGCGCTGATGGAGATCGTGTCGAAGCCCGACATGCGCTCGGCCGACGAGGCCAAGGCCTACGTCACCAAGCTGCGCACCATCCTGCGCTATCTCGGCACCTGCGATGGCAACATGGAGCAGGGCTCGCTGCGCGCCGACGTCAACGTTTCGGTGCGCCGCCCCGGTGCGCCGCTCGGCACGCGCTGCGAGATCAAGAACGTCAACTCGATCCGCTTCATTGGCCAGGCGGTCGATACCGAGGCGCGCCGGCAGATCGCGGTGCTGGAGGACGGCGGTGCGATCGCGCAGGAGACGCGGCTGTTCGATCCCGCGCGGGCCGAGACGCGGGCGATGCGCTCGAAGGAGGAGGCGCACGACTACCGCTACTTCCCCGACCCCGACCTGCTGCCACTGGAGTTCGACCAGGCCTACGTCGATACCCTCGCAAACGCGCTGCCCGAGCTGCCCGACGCCAAGCGGGCCCGCTTCATCGCGGACTACCACCTGCCGCCCTACGATGCCGGCGTGCTCGTCGCCGACAGGGAGACCGCCGACTTCTTCGAGGCCTGCGTGGGATACGGCGGTGCGAGCCGCGACGCCAAGGCGGTGGCCAACTGGGTCAACGGCGACGTCGCCGCCTCCGCCAACGCGGAAGGCGTGGCGGTGCATGCCACGCATCTCCAACCCGCGCAGATCGCCGGCCTGGTCGACCTGATCGCCGACGGCACCATCTCCGGCAAGATCGCCAAGGACGTGCTGGCGATCCTGGTCTCCGACGAGAAGGACGGCGACCCGCGCGCCGTCGTCGAGACGCGCGGCCTGAAGCAGGTGACCGATGCGGGCGCGATCGAGCAGGCCGTCGACGCGATCCTCGCCGCCAACGTCGCCAAGGCGGAACAGGCGAGGGCGAAACCCGGCATGCTCGGCTGGTTTGTCGGACAGGTGATGAAGGAGACCGGCGGCAAGGCCAATCCCCAGTCCGTCAACGCGTTGCTGCGGGAGAAGCTCGGCATCTGACGACCGGTCAAGCGGCACCGCATCGGGTTTTGCACAGGCTTTCGCGCCCCACCAGGCGAGCGCGTTGCCCTTCCAACCACCGACACCGTCGCCCATCGCTCCCTTCGAATGCGGAGATCAAGCGACACGACATCGGTCGACGGCGCAGCCGTTCACCTCTGCGCATTCTCGTAAGCCGTTGTCACGACAAGCGAAGTCGAGGATAGGGATGCCTGATGCGATCGATCCGACTGCATCGGTCAGGCGATCCACTCGGTTGGTCTCGATCCGCCGGTCTGGTCCATCAACGGCACCGCCGGCGAGGTACCCCGATTCCCTCTGTTGCTTTCGCCGCGATTTCATCGGCACCTTGCTCATCTACTCACGGCATCCCGCTTCGGACTGTCTCTGCGCGAGGCTGTGCAAGTCGAAGAGGAGCAACCATGGCGAAAGCAACGATCCCCGCAGCGAAGGCGGCAGCGCCGAAGCCCAATGCGACCAAGAAGGCCGTCGAGGCCGCAGCAGCGGAGCCTGCAGCGGTCGGGACTGCGAAGTCTAAGGTTGCATCGCCCATGTCAGCGCCTGCCCAAGCGGAGACGGCACCGGTGACGTCAACGAAGGCTGCTTCCAAGCCCGCGCTGAAGGCGGCAGCCAAGGCGGTGGGCGCCGGCCCCGCCGTGAAGGAGCTGACTACCGCAAAGCCGCGCAAGACTTCGGCGAAGATCACCGCCGATCTGATCGAAGAACCCGCCGCCAAGCCGCCCGCCACCAAGCCGGCGAAGACGGTTGCCAAGCCTCCTGAAGCGAAGGCTGCCAAGAGCAAGGCGGTTGAAAGCGAGGCCGCGAAGCCGGCCGCTGGCAAGGCCAAGGCCGGCAAGCCTGCGAAAGCTGCCGCTTCCGCCTAAGCATGTGGTCGCGGCTGGCGACCTTGAGGTACGCCGCGCGTCCACCACGGAAGATCGCTGCGGGGTTTCAGATGCCGCGGCGCCGCGCATCAGGGCGTCGGGGCATCCTTTGCGACGAGGCACGTCAGAGCGAAGTCCCGCCAACTGTCGTCGCCGGTCGTGCCCTGCATCTTCATGGAACGCCACGCCTCGCCGCAGGCGATCATCCGGCCACGAGGCACGGTCGGCAGGAGCACGGGGACGAAGGGACCTTCGTCGGACCGGTCGGGCACCGGTGACGCCGAGACCGGTACGGTGGTCTCCGAAGGCGGCCGCGGCAGGATTGCCTTGGCGATCGATCCCGTCCGGTCCGGCGCAGTCTGGGCGGTGCGAGCGGGCTGGCTGCGGTGCTTCTTCGTCGAGCTGTCCTCGTGCGCCGATGCCCCGCGCGCGGTCAAGCCGCTCTCGACGAAACCGGCCATCAGCAGAAGCGCGCAGCCGGCTTGACTAGCCCTTTGCCCGATCGCCCGCGCCGTCACTGGTGAGCGGACTTCTTGTTCTTCTTCTTCATTCCGGTCGAGGCCAGCGTCGGCTCGCCGCCCGGCACCTCACCGGCTCGCGTGAAGGTGCTCGTCTTGCACAGGAAGCGCAGCACGCAGCCGCGGAGGTCGGCGGTATCGTTGAGCTCCTTGCCGGTCTTTACCTTGAAGGTAATGTCGTAAAGCTTACCGTCTTCAGGATTGTAAGCATGACCCTTCCAGTGATCGCCGTCCTCGATCATCCCGACAAGGATCTCGGAGCCGACCATCGGATTGCCGCGCTTCGAGGCATCGGGGTTCAACTTGTCGACCTTGGGCGAACCGTCGCTCTCGGTGGGGTCCTTCAGCCAGACGATGGAGCCGCAGAACTTGTCGTTGCCGTCGGCGCACGGATGCACCTTGATGATCGAGTCGTGCTCATCGGTGTACCAGATGCCTTCAGGCGTCGTCGCAGCGGCGGCGGCCGGCGCGGTGAGGGCGACGAGTCCGGTGGTGCTGGCAAGGGCCGCGAAGGCGGCAAGTCGCGTCCAGCGTCCAACCCGGCGAAACCGGCAGCTTCGAGACATCGTCGTCCTCCACGGGAGCGCCACCCCGTTATGTCCTGGCGCGTTGCCGAGCGGCTGGCGGAGACGGAGGGATTCGAACCCTCGATAGGGCTTTACAACCCTATAACGGTTTAGCAAACCGCCGCCTTCAGCCTCTCGGCCACGTCTCCGTAGGACGCGAAAGCGACGCTTCCAAGGCGCCGCTCGCTAACGACATCGGCTGTATGCCCGAGGCCCCGCGTGATGGCAAGACCGCACGGACCGCGGGGCTAACGGGTTTCGAGGCTGATGTAGTCGCGCTTCGCCGCGCCGGTGTAGAGTTGGCGCGGCCGGCCGATCTTCTGCATCGGGTCCTCGATCATTTCCTTCCACTGCGCGATCCAGCCGGCGGTGCGGGCCACAGCGAACAGCACGGTGAACATCGAGGTCGGAAAGCCCATCGCCTTCAGCGTGATTCCGGAATAGAAGTCGATGTTGGGGTAGAGCTTGCGCTCGACGAAATACTCGTCGGTCAGAGCGATCCGCTCCAGCTCCACCGCTACCTCGAGCAGCGGATCGTTGCTGGTGCCCGCCTCGGCCAGCACCTCGTGGCAGGTCTTCTGCATGATCTTGGCGCGTGGGTCGTAGTTCTTGTAGACGCGGTGGCCGAAGCCCATCAGGCGGAAGGGATCGTTCTTGTCCTTGGCGCGCTCGATGAACTTCGGGATGTTTTCGACGCGGCCGATCTCGCTCAGCATCTTCAGCGCCGCCTCGTTGGCGCCGCCGTGCGCCGGACCCCAGAGGCAGGCGATGCCGGCCGAGATGCAGGCGAAGGGGTTGGCGCCCGATGAGCCGGCGAGACGGACCGTCGAGGTCGAGGCGTTCTGCTCGTGGTCGGCGTGAAGGATGAAGATCTTGTCGAGCGCCCGAGCCATGGTCTCGGACACCTGGTACTCCTCGCAGGGCACGGCGAAGCACATGTTGAGGAAGTTGGCGGCGTAGCCGAGCGAGTTGTTCGGGTACACGAAGGGCTGGCCGATCGTGTACTTGTAGGCCATCGCCGCCAGCGTCGGCAGCTTGGCGATCAGGCGCATCGAAGCGATCATCCGGACCTTGGGGTCCGAGATGTCGGTGACGTCGTGGTAGAAGGCCGACATCGCGCCGACCGAGCCGACCATCACCGCCATCGGATGCGCGTCGCGGCGAAAACCCTGGAAGAAGCGCGTCATCTGCTCGTGCACCATCGTGTGGCGCTGGATGCCGAGCACGAACTCGTCGAGGTGGCTCTTCGACGGCAGCTCGCCGTAGAGCAGCAGGTAGCAGGTTTCCAGGAACGAGCCGTGATCGGCGAGTTGCTCGATGGGATAGCCACGGTGCAGCAGCACGCCGTTGTCGCCATCGATGAAGGTGATCTGCGACTCGCAGCTGGCCGTCGAGGTGAAGCCGGGATCGAAGGTGAAGATGCCGGACTGGCCGTAGAGCTTCGAGATGTCGACGACCGACGGCCCGAGCACGCCGTCCCGGAGGGGCAGCGTGACGGACTTGCCCTGAAT
>CALMRL010000438.1 GCA_937873345.1 uncultured Beijerinckiaceae bacterium
AGCACCTTGCGCCGAGGTGCCGACCGGCTCGGCGGAAAACGTGATGGCATGGGCAGTGTTAGGCGGGTCTCAGGGCCGCGACGTGCTTTCGCGCGCCTGCTGACGGGAGACCGGCGCGATCGCGAGCAGCATCGGCCGGTCGGACAGATCGACGGCGACGCTGCTCGCGACCGTGGTCGGCATCGTCGCCCCTTGCACAGGATCGTGGATCGCGATCCTCGCGTCGGCGCCGACCACGACGATGACGCGGTGCGTCGCCGGCCGGATCGGGCAACGCGCCGCGTCATCCCAGATCGTCGGCTCTGGCCACAGCGCGAGGACGTAGGACCCGTCGGAGCGGGCGAGCAGGAGGTGATGGTCGTCCGGCGCGGCGCCGCGCAGTATCGCCGGCAGGGGTGCGGGAGTGAAGCGCGCTGCCTCGGATCCGGCATCGGCAACGAAGGCGAGCAGGTCGTGCAGTGTTGCGGCGGCGGCTTTCGGCGTGCCATCGCCGTGGAAAAGGCCGAAGCTGCCTTCGAGGTCGGTGCTGGCAGGGTGAAGAACGTTGTCGATCAGCGCGTAGAGATAGGTGCGGGCAGCGCCGGCCTCGGCCGCATCGAGCAGCAGGTTCAGCGTCAATCGCGCCTGCGTCGGTTCGTCGACGCCGCCGCCGCCCCAATCCATCGCGTCGACCGCCGTGTAGTAGCCCGCCTCGGTGAGGATTACCGGCCGGCCCGATGCCGTGGCGCGCGCAGCCGCGACCGCCGAGCGTATGAGGCGCGCCGGCTGCTCGCCTTTCGGGAAGTAGGCGTGCCAGTTCGAAAAACCGACGAAGCGGGACAGGTCGCCCTGCGCGCGCACCTGATCCGGTCCCGCACCGGCGAGCGAGGCTGCGATCACCTTGAGGTTCGCGAGACCCGGCCGGGCGCGCACGGCCGCGAATAGCGCCTCGTCCAGCATCGCGCCCCAGGCGGGATCATTGAAGGAGTCGCGACCGGCGAGTTGCGAATGATTGACGTTGAACTCGTTGATGCCTTCGATCGCGGCGACGCTTCGCTTGTCGCGCTGCTGCAGCCGGTCGAGCCGGGCGAGGTCGGCAGGAATGTTGACGGTGCCGCCGGTGAGAAGGATGTCGAAGCGCACTCCTTCACCGGCAAGCCGGGTGTAGTGCTCGGTCGTCGGCAGGTCGTAGGGCGTGGAGTCACGGAGATGCTTCACCCCCAGCATCGCGATCGCCGCGTCGACCGCACCGGCGTTCGCCCAGGGACCGTCCCAGGCGAGATGTGTATTGACGCCGATCGCGTCGATGAAGTCGTTCGCTCTCATCATCCGCCCGGTGGAAACGGCGAGGCCGTCGGCGCTGTCGAGCCGCTGCGGCGAGGCGACGACGAGCGATGCCAGCAGAACGGGGAGCAGGTGGAGCGACGCCCGCTTCACGGCCGCGCGTCGCCGTTATCGAGGGGGGAAGGCGCGGCAGGGTCGAAAGACCGCTCGTCGGCGAGCTTGGCGAAGAGGCGCACCGCCGCATGTCGGCGGCGTACATCGAAGGCGTCCCGCAGGCGCGACGCTCCGGCGCGGGCGACTTGCAAGCTCGAGGGCGGCGACGCGGCCAGGGCGAGCGAGCGCCGTAGGGCCTTGCCGCGCACGAAGTCGACGAAGCGCGTCGAGCGCAGCATCGAGGCGACGTAGCGATCGTCATCCAGCACGGGATGGATGAAGCCGAGGCCGTTGAGCCCGTCGAGCGGGGGAAGCCGATACTCCGGCACCGGCGGGAAGGCGTCGTAGAGAGCGACGTCGCCGAAGTTGGACAGCGACAGGGTGGTCAAACCGGCTCGGGCCGCCTCGGTCGGCACGAAGACTTCGGCGCTCGGCCAGAACGGGACGCGCGAGCCGGATTGGCTCATCTCTCTGCGGCGGCGACCCAGCACTTCCAGCGCGCGGCGGGAAAAGACGGAAATGCAGACCAGCGAGCCGCGAAGCTCGCGAGCTCCGTAGGTCTGCCGATGCAGCAAGGTCCATCGCCACTGCGCGAGGGGCTGCTTGATCGGCAGAACGACGAGATCGGCATCGTGCGCCGCCGCTTGTTGGACCAGGGTCTCGTAGGAGCCCGCGATGACGGCGTCGTACTCGACGAAGACGTAGTAGTCGTAGTCCGGATAGGACCGATTGAAGGCATAGTGCGTATAGTCCGGGTTCCACCAGAGCAGCGAGCCTTCCTCGAAGCGCGACGCCAAGCCGAGCGCCTCGAGGCTGCTCCGACTGAAGCGGAACAGGTTATCGATCGGAAGGGTGCCAAAGCTCGCCGTTGTCTCGTCGAGCGAAACGAAGAAGTCACCGGCCCCGGTTGCATCGCGGCTGCGCGCCGCTTGGCGTTCGACGAACGGATCCCATGCGAAGGCTTTGAGAACAACGGCGTAGGACGTCATGAGACGGAGATCGCCATGGAAGCCTGCCGAGTACGCTAGAGACGCGATGTGCGAAACCAATGGTGACGCGTCTCCTCTAAAATACCTATCTCTGAATTGCGCTTAGCGAGCAATGTAAATTACGCTTTCTGATCCAAGAATTAATTTGTCGCCTGTCTTTCTCCAACGTAATCTGCAGCTGTCGGATAGAGGCGAAGCGATGATTTCCGCTGCACTATCCGACGCACGATCGCAAGGGCGAGACGGGGCTTGAAATGGTTGGAGGTCGGAAGAAGCCGGCGCTGATCTTCATGTGGGAGCAGTTCGCCCCCTACCACGTCGATCGACTCGAAGCCCTGGCGGATCGGCTTGGCGAAGACTTCGACATCGTCGGCATCGAGGTCGCCTCGAAAAGCCTGACGTATGCCTGGCCTCACGCTCGGAGTTCCGGCCGCTTCGAGCGGCACCTGCTGTTCCCGGGAGCCAACGCCGAGGAGATTCCCTGGCGCCGCAAGCTCGTCCGATCCCTTGGGGTCGTGAGGCGCTACCGCGCTGCCGGCGTCTTCATGTGCAATCAGGAGCATCCTGAAATTCTCGCCATGCTGTTCCTGCTGAAGCTGCGCGGCGTACCCTGCTACGCAATGATGGATGTCAAATTCGACGACCGGCAGCGCAGCGTATGGCAGGAGGTCTTGAAGACGCTGGTGTTCCGCACCTATGCCGGCGGCCTCGTCGGGGCGGAGCGACACGTCAGCTATTTCCGCTTCCTCGGCCTGCCCGGACGCTGGATCTCGCCGGGCTATCTCACCGTCTCGATCGACAGGGTACGGCGCGAGGCGGCGACCGTGCTGGCGCCGGATGGAGTGCGGCACGCCGAGCGGCACTTCGTGGTCGTTGGGCGCTTCGTCGAAAGGAAGGACATAGCCACCGTCATCCGTGCCTACGTCCGTTTCCGCGCCAGCCATCCCGGCACGGATCGGCGGCTGCTGCTTTGCGGCAGCGGGCCGACGGAAGAGGAACTGCGCCGGATCGCGCCGGACGGCGTCGACTTCCTGGGCTTCCTCGACAGCGCCGCCGTGTCGCGCGTCCTCGCCCGCTCGCTGGTCCTCGTCCTGCCGAGCCGCACCGAGCAGTGGGGTCTCGTCGTCAACGAGGCGATCGCCCTCAACATTCCGGTGCTCTGCACGGATAACGTCGGCGCCCGTGACCAGCTGGTCCGCAGCGGCGTCAACGGCTTCATCTTCGAGCCGGGCAACGACGAGGGGCTCGCGCGGTTGATGGGCCTGCTCGCCGATGATGAGGCGATGTGGCGAGAATTCAGCGTCGCCTGCCGCCGCTTCGCCGGCGATGCCGACGTCGGCTCCTTCATCGAGGGCGTGAGGCGCCTCGTCGCGCCGCGCCGAACCGCCCGCGAAATCGCGGACAAGGCGCCGCGCGGCGTCGCTGCGGCAGAGTGAGCGATGCCGACCGCATCGTATCCAATCACCGCGATGGCAATCCTCTCAGTTCCAGAGCGTGCTTCATCGCGCTACTATCCCGCGCTGCAAGGGTTGCGCGGCTTCTCCGCACTCGCCGTGTTCCTCGTCCATATCTACCGCATGGCGATGAACGGCGATTTCCTGCCGCCGCTGCCGGGGATCGTCCACGCGGCTTGGTCGACGCTCGGGACCGGCGTCGGGCTATTCTTCATGATCAGCGGCTTCGTCATACCCGCGAGCCTCGCCCGGCACGGCGACCTCCGGCGCTTCTTCACCGACCGGGTGCTTCGCATCATGCCGCTGTTCGTGCTCGTGCACCTCGCGGTGTTCTCGGTCGGTCCGCTTGTCGGATACAAATGGTTGGCCGAGATCGCGCCCGGACGCTACGCGGAGTTGTTCTTCGCCAATCTCACCTTCACCGCGCTGCCGCTGGGCCTGCCGCTGCTGCAGCAGAACTCCTGGTCGCTGAGCTACGAGTGGGCCTTCTACATCGCGCTCGGTGCGGGGTGGCAGTGGCGTCGATCCTCCGCAGGCGGCATCGTGATCGACGCCCTTCTGCTGTTGGCTGCCGCGGTGGCCTGTTTCGCTTTTCCTGAATGCCTGTATTTCGCCGCCGGCTATCTGCTCTACCACCTGCAGCTCCCGATGCCGCGCCGACCGGCCCGTGAGCTACCGGTCGCTTTCGCATGCCTCGCGGCGTACCTCGCTCTGGCGCAATTCACGTCGCCCTTTCTTGCCGTCGTGCCGGCGACCGTGCTCTTCGCATGTTGCCTCGGGCAAGGCGTTACCGCTCGCTTCTTCTCGCATCAGGCGATGATGTGGCTCGGCAAGATCAGTTTCAGCCTCTACCTGCTGCATCCTCTGCTGATGTTCCCGCTGCAAAGCGCGCTGCGGCGACTCGCCTTGCACGGGTTCGACAAGGTGGCCCTCTTCGCCCTGTTCGCCGCCGCGGCGACGCTGATCGTGCTGCCGATCTCCTGGCTGAGCCACGAACTCATCGAGGTCCGCCTGCGCGCTGCCCTTCACGCTCGGCTCGAACGTACCGGAAGGAGCGAGGCGTTGCGGACTGTTCGGCTCGTCGCGGAAGACCGCTAGAGCGTTGGACCGAGAAGTGCAGCAGCGATTGCCGGATCTTCCGCTGCAGCCCATCGGGACAGACCACCGGAACGAACCCGACATCCGCTCCGATGATCTGGGTCGTTCTTTGCCCGCGCACGTCACGGACCGCCCGGCGGAGACGTTCGCAGGCAACGCAGGACAGCACACCGCCCGTTCGCGCCCGACGCTCACCCGGTTGGTCGCTTGCTCCCGATCGATCGCGTGGGTGTCTCTCGCCCCGTGGGAGACGACATGACCGAGATCGCCCTCGCCCCAACCCATGTCGAACGGAAGCGGCAGCCGCCCTCCCCTGCGAAGCGCCTCGCGCTGCTGGCGGCGATCGGCGTCTTCCTGACGGCGGGATGCCTGCTGGCCAGCCCGTCTCTTCTGCGCCTCGCCTTGCCGGCCTACGCCTTGGCAGCCGCGCTTTGTCTCCGACAGCCATCGCAAACACAGCAGCTCTTGATGCTGGTGCTTGCCCTCTTTCTCCTGACACCGCTGCTGCGCAGGCTTGTCGACCTGCACGCCGGCTGGGAGTCGCAGAACTACCTTATGCTCGCGCCCTACACCGCCGGCAGCATCCTGGTGCCGATGGCCCTGCTGCGCGGCGGACGGCGCAGCCCCACCGGCTGGTGCTGCATCGCCGCGATCGCGATCTCGCTCTACGGCTGCCTCCTCGCCGTACTGATGGGGCGGGTGCAGGCGGGCCTGCTCGAGTTCCTGCGCTGGGCGACGCCGCCGAGCCTCGCCCTCTGCCTCGCCGATTACCTCGCCGGCGATGTCCGGCGCAGCATCCGCATCGATCTCGCCTGCCTCGTCGCCGTGCCGCTGCTCGGCGCCTACGGCATCTACCAGTATGTCGCCGCGCCGCCCTGGGACACCTTGTGGATGGTGAACTCCCAGATGGACTCGATCGGCAAGCCGCTGCCCTTCCAGCTTCGTGTCTTCGGCACGTTCAACTCGCCGGGATCCCTCGGGTTCGTCTTTCTATTCGGCCTGCTCGTCCTGCTCGGCTCGCGCAGCCGCTGGCGCTGGATCGGACTCGGTCTCGGCACCGCCGCCTTCGCCCTCACCCTGCATCGCTCGGCCTGGCTCGGACTGCTGCTCGGTGCCGCCTGGATCACCCTGCTGGGCGATCGCCGCGCCCGCTTCACCATCGGCGCCGCGGTGCTGGCGGCGGCGCTGGCCATCCCGTTTGCCCTGGCATTGCCTGAGGTCGGGCAGGTACTGGAGACGCGATTGAACAGCTTCACGCAACTCGGCACGGATGGAAGCGCCTACGACCGCTCGGCCGGTTACCGGCACGCGATGGATGATCTCGACGAGCACCCTTTCGGCGCCGGCCTCGGTATCGCCGGCGCCTACCAGGCCGCCGACGGGTCGGAGACCAAGGTCATCGACGGCGGTCCCATCGAGATCGTTCTATCCCTCGGCCTCATCGGCGGCTTCGCCTACCTGCTCGCCGTCACCGTCGCGGTGACGCGCTGCCTGTCCTTCCGCCCGCGCGATCCGCAAATTGCCGGGCAGCAAGGCTCGTTGCTCGCCTTCTTCGTGCTGCTCACCTCAGGGACCACCACGGCGGGCGAGATCGGGCTGTTCTTCTGGATCAGCGTGGGCATTCTCGAAGGCCGACGCGCCCAGGCCGCACGCATCGCGGCTGCATCGTAGGCTTTCCGACCCCGTCACGTTGGTGGCTATGGCTCGGCACTTCCGCAGCGGCAAGGCGCTTGCGCGCGGCGCCATCGGCAGCACAGCGCCGGCGGCGCTTGGCGACGGTGGATGAGGATCGTCAACTCTGATTGGCGGCACAGCATGCAGAACGTTCTTGTCGTTCGATGTAGGCAAGCCTTGGCACGGCATCGCGAGCCAAACGGACCGCCCTTACCGCAGAATATGCTTCAGGCGTCTCGACGTGCCAATCGTCGATGGACGAGTGCGTGCGCCAAACGGCTGAATTATGAAGGAACAAGGCAAGAGGTTCTCCCCAAACATGAGTGCGACATTTTGAAGCACCTGCCGCGAGAAAAGAAGCATGCGCCGCCCTTTCGGCGCCTCGCAGAAAGATAGTACGAGGATCAAACAACCCTTGCGGCATTCGCAATCCGACATTTCGCTTAAAATGTGACAGCTATTGTCAAATTATTATGACAGCAGTGACTTCCGTTGGCGACGTCGCATCTATGTTTTCAGGATGCGGGACATAGACATATTATGCTACATAATGTCGCATACATCTAGATACTAGAGACTGCGAAAGAAAGATGTGAGGCGAGAGCTGGCCGACGATTGCTTGCGAAGATATTGCCCAACGAGTTTTCGGCTTTACTCGCATTGGTTGTAGAATACATTTGCTTCATGTGAGCTTTCTCTAGCTTGACTCATGCAATAATATCTTATTCAAAATCACTTTAAATTCTTATAATTTGAAAATAAATTTTGCGATTTGTGACAAATTTGTTATATTTTATCGATATTATCAATATAATTGTTTTTTTGCTAACATAACATTTGATAAATTGCCTTGATCATAAATTTGAACAGGTTGTAAATAAGACATTTCAAAATGCTTCTACGATTTACAAAGGTCTGAGGTTTTGAATAAAAGTGCACTTAGTTTTTCGAAACGGTCTTGCCGAGGATGTTGAATCTTCTGCGTGAGGTGTGCCCATGAGTGTGAGACAGCCTGGACGCCCGACGCCCACCGAACGTTTTGGTCGCGAGAAGATTATCAACGGCTTCCGGCTCATGGCTCGCCAGGGTAGTCGCGAAACCATTTCCAGGAAAGATCTTGCTGCCTTCCTCGGCATCACACCGGCATTGATCAGCTACTATTTCCCGGAGCGTGACTCTCTGCTGTTTGAAGCGATGGAAGGGATGTTCGCGTATTGGTATGAGCAATTAGCGAATGTCGCAGAAAAGGAATGCGAGAATGAGACGGAGCGGCTTGCGGATGCGATAGATCTTCTGCTCGCATTCTTCCTGGCGGAAGGGCACGCCGAAGACCTCTATGACAGTCTCGTCCACCAGAACGTCATTTGCGGCGCGACTCGTAACAGCATGGAAGAGATGCTGACGAAGATCGTCATGCAAACCTGCAATACTGTGCGAGCGGAAATGATCGCCAAACTCATCTGGGGCGCATGTCGACACTCCGCTCCGCTCGAATACGACTCGGAACTTGTACGCAGCACACTGGTCAATTTGGTTCCTGGCATTAAGAATTTTGTGCCGACTGCTGGCCGAATGGAGATCGACTGCTCACCCTGACAGTCGTTGCCATCGGGCGAGCCGTGCTCGTCCTGCGTACCCTAGGTGCCGCCGTAGGCTGTGGGCTTGCGCTGTGTACCATCTCACCTTCCTCTCTGGCGACGAAGTGCAGCATGACTAGAAGCGGCTCTGATGTGGGTGGAAATGGCGAAGCGCTTGGCTTCGACGGCGTTTGCGAGGCCGTGAGGGCCCCAGGCCGGCAAAGACGCATACTTGTGACGGGGGGCGCCGGCTTCCTCGGCTCCCATCTCTGCGCCAGCC
>CALMRL010000439.1 GCA_937873345.1 uncultured Beijerinckiaceae bacterium
CCCCTCCACCGTGCTGCGCACGGTCCCCCTCCCCCGCTGCGCAGGGGAGGATATCGCCAGCGATCCCCATCTTGTGCATCCCCCCTCCCTGAAGGCGAAGGGCGACAGCATACGCGCCGTTTCGTCGACGTCGAGCGGGCGCAGCGCCGGCGGCGCGGCGCGCTGCGGGCAGGCCGGGCGGTCGCACAGTCGGCAGGCGATGCCGACCGGCGTCGCATCCGGCGTCTGCAGGTCGAAGCGCCGGGCGTAGACCAGCCGGTGGGCGTATTTCAGTTCGCAGCCGAGGGCGATGGCGAAGCGCGGCGCCACCGCGCCGTAGGGGTTGACGGCGCGGCGCACGGTGCGCGCCACCGAGAACCATTGCGCCCCGTCGGGCAGCTCGATCACGTCGGCGAGGATGCGGCCGGGCTCGGCGAAGGTGGCGTGGACGTTCCACAGCCCGCAGGTGCCCCCCGCCTGCGCGAAGGGAAAGCGCCCGGCGGAGAAGCGCTTCGACACGTTGCCGGCGATATCGACCCGCATTAGGAAGAACGGGATACCCCGCGACGTCGGCCGGCTCATCGTGGTCAGGCGGTGCGCGACCTGCTCGAAGGAGGCGCCGAAGCGCGCCGCCAGCACTTCGAGATCGTAGCCCGTCGCTTCGGCCGCCTCGCGGACGCGGGAGTAGGGCATCATCACCGCGCCGGCGAAGTAGTTCGCCAGCGTCACGCGCAGCAGGCGGCGCGCCGTGTCGTCAGCCGGCTCCAGCTTCGCGCACAGCGCGTTGACCAGCGCACCATGCTCGGAGATGGCGAGCTGGTAGGCGAGCTGGAAGGTCCGGCCGGGACCATCCATCAGTTCGGAGACGAGGAGCTGCCGACGGTGCAGGTCGTAGAAGCGCAGCCGCTCGCCCATCACGTCGACGGGTAGCAGGCGCACGCGGATGCCATGGCGGGCGCGCAGCCGCTCGGCCATCACGTGGAACGGTTCGGGGCCTTCCAGCGCCAGGTCGGAGGCGAAGGACTCGGCGAGGTCGTCCAGCTCGGGGAAGTGGTTGCGCGACTCCTGCAGGATGGCGCGTACCCGCTCGATCGGGCTGTCGCCGAGGGCGTTCTCCGCCTCCCCGCCGGCCATCCTCGCGTTGGGCAGGCCGTCGGCACGCTCGGCGCCGCGCCCGGCGCTGGCGACGAGCCGTGCCTCGGCCGTCTCGCGGGCGGCGGTGTAGGCGCGATGCAGCCGGCCCATCGCGGCGATCAGGGTGGGGGCGTATTCCGCCGCATCGTGCAGCTCGGCGCGCGACACCGGCGCGTCGCGGAACAGCGGGTCGGCCAGCATCTGCTCCAGCTCGGTGACGGCCGCGTCGGCCTGATCCTCCATGAACTCGCGGGGATCGATGCCGTAGCGGTCGGTGAGGCGGGCGAGGATCGGCACGGTGATCGGGCGCTGGTTGCGCTCCATCAGGTTGAGGTAGGAGGGCGAGACGGCCAGCTCCTCCGCCATCCTCACCTGGGTCAGGCCACGCTCGCGCCGCAGCCGCTTCAGCCGTGGCCCGGCCAGGATCTTTCGCGCCGGGGTGGGCGAGGAGGTCGGCACGGGAGTGAGCGCGGGCGATGACACCGTCATTGTCAAGTCTTTACCACATTACAAACCGGGAAGTAAACTTCACACAGCGTGACCTGAATCCCCAGCGGGCTCCCTTGCGTCGGCGCGCCGGGTGATGACCTTAGCCACGGCGGCCGAGGGGGACCCGGCGTCGACCCATCATCGCACCCGTGCCGGCGGCACCCGTGCCTCGTGCGACCGTTCGATGGGCGGCGCGCACCCGAGTTTTTATCCACCATCGGCCAGAAGGAGCGCACCCTTGTCCTACCGCGACGATCTTTCCGCCGTCGAGACGATGATCTCGGGCAAGCACGGTACCTGGGACGGCATCTCCGCCGAGGCGGTCGCCCGCATGCGGCTGCAGAACCGCTTCACCACCGGGTTGGATATCGCTCGCTACACCGCTGGCATCATGCGCGAGGACATGGCGGCCTACGACGCCGACCCCTCGCAGTACACTCAGTCGCTCGGCTGCTGGCATGGCTTCGTCGCGCAGCAGAAGATGATCGCGATCAAGAAGCACTTCGGCACCACCAAGCGCCGCTACATCTACCTGTCCGGCTGGATGGTCGCCGCGTTGCGCTCCGAGTTCGGTCCGCTGCCCGACCAGTCGATGCACGAGAAGACCAGCGTGCCGGCGCTGATCGCCGAAATCTACACCTTCCTGCGCCAGGCCGACGCCCGCGAGCTCGGCAACCTGTTCCGCGACCTCGACGCCGCGCGCAAGAGCGGCGACCACGCCAAGGCGGAGAAGGCGCAGAGCGCGATCGACGGCTTCCAGACCCACGTCGTGCCGATCATCGCCGACATCGACGCAGGCTTCGGCAATGCGGAAGCGACCTATCTGCTGGGCAAGAAGATGATCGAGGCCGGCGCCTGCGCGCTTCAGATCGAGAACCAGGTCTCCGACGAGAAGCAGTGCGGCCACCAGGACGGCAAGGTGACCGTGCCGCACGAGGACTTCCTCGCCAAGGTGCGGGCGCTGCGCTACGCCTTCCTCGAACTCGGCGTCGACGATGGCGTGATCGTCACCCGTACCGACTCGCTCGGCGCCGGCCTGACCAAGCAGATCGCCGTCAGCCACAAGCCCGGCGCCCTCGGCGGCAAGTACAACTCCTACCTCGATTGCGAGGCGGTGCCGGCCGAGAACGCCCGCAACGGCGACGTCATCCTCAACCGCGACGGCAAGATGATGCGTCCGCGCCGCCTGCCCTCGAACCTCTACCAGTTCCGCTCCGGCACCGGCGCGGACCGTTGCGTGCTCGACTCGATCACCTCCCTGCAGAACGGCGCCGACCTCTTGTGGATCGAGACGGAAAAGCCGCACGTCGAGCAGGTGGCCTCGATGGTCGACCGCATCCGCGAGGTGATCCCCAACGCCAAACTCGTCTACAACAACTCGCCCTCGTTCAACTGGACGCTGAACTTCCGCCAACAGGTGTTCGACGCGTGGGACGCCGCGGGCAAGGACGTCTCCGCCTACGACCGCAAGGGGCTGATGTCGGCGAAGTACGATGCGACCGAGCTGGCCGCAGAAGCGGATGCCAAGATCCGCACCTTCCAGGCGGATGCGGCGAAGCGGGCCGGCGTGTTCCACCACCTCATCACCCTGCCGACCTACCACACCGAGGCGCTGACGATGGATCACCTCGCCAAGGACTACTTCGGTCCCAAGGGGATGCTCGGCTACGTTCTCGACGTGCAGCGCCGCGAGATCCGCGACGGCGTCGCTTGCGTCCGCCACCAGAACATGGCGGGCTCGGACCTCGGCGACGATCACAAGGAGTTCTTCGCCGGCGAGGCGGCGCTCAAGGCGGCGGGCCTCGACAATACGATGCACCAGTTCGCCCACGACCACGACGCGCACACCGCCTCTGGCGAGCCGGCCGTGACCACCGGCCCGAGCGCCATCGCGGCGGAGTAACCTCTCCGCACATCCGATCGAGACGAAGACCCCGGCGTTCGCGCCGGGGCCTTTGCGTATGGCTGCCGCCCGCCTGCGTTACAAACGCGCAAGGTCGCGAACCCCTCCTGACCGGCATGCATTGACCTGTCGTGGGCGCGCAACGAGCGCCGGTCATCCGGAGAGGAAATCCATGACGCAGTCCGAGGGAGGCGGCGCCCCACCGAAGTGGGGTCCGCACAATACGGTGAGGGTGGTCGATCCCTCGCCCGTGAACTGGCTTTCCATCACCTGGAACACGATGGAGGAGCCGAACCGCGTCGACCATGACGGCATCGGCCAGCCCTCGCTCGCCGAGAGCTTCACCTGGGTCGATGACGAGACCCTGGAGATGACCATGCGCGACGCCGTCTATCAGGATGGCGAGCGCTTCGATGCCCACATGTTCAAGCTCGGCTTCGACAAGGTGCAGGAGTGGGATAACCCGCATCCACCCGGCGCCTTCCTGAATTTCGCGCCCGACGTCACCTGCGAAGCGATCGACGACAAGACGATCCGTATGCGCTTTCCCGGCAAGGATTCCGCGGCGCTGATGAAGCTGCGCGGCATGCACCTTCCGTCGACGCGCTTCTGGAACGAATGGGGCTTTCGCGATCCCGAGACGGGCTCGGCTGAAGGCCACTGGTGAGTCATCGACGCGCCCGGTCCGTGGGGGACCGGCCCGTTCGTGCTCACCTCGGGCACCTCGACGCTCAAGGGCCGCACCGATGAGGTGGTGATGGAGCCCAACGAGACCTACTGGAACCCGGCGCGCAAGCCGAAGGTCCGGATCGTCTACGACAACGCAATCGACAAGGCGGAAGCGATTCGCTCGGTGGCAGCGGGCGACGGGCGGGTCGACGTCGTGTTCGACGTGGTGCCCGACGTGGCGCATGCCTTCCGTTCGGACAGGGCGAAGATTCAGGCGAAGCGCTCGAAGTCCGTGCTGACCGGCGTGTTCAACGAGAACAAGCCGAACTCGCCCTGGGTCAAGCCGGAGCTGCGCCGCGCCCTCAACCTCGCTCTCGACCGCGAACGTATCCTGAAGGACGGCGCGCACGGCTACGGTGAGATCATGCCGGTGTTCATCCAGCAGGGCCGCTACGGCTCCGATCCTGCATTGAGGCCGTTCGCGCACGATGTCGGCACCGCCGCCCATCTCGTCGAGGAGGGTGGATTGAAAGGCCAGAAGGTGGTGATCGTCGCCTCGCCGACCTACGGAAGAGTCGTCGACGAGATCATCAAGGATCTTCACGAAATCGGCCTGCAAGGCAAGGCGGTGATCACCAGGGAGGAGCCGCCGGAGGATTGGGACGTCAAGCTCGAATGGTATTTCGACTGGTCGCCGCAGTACCCCGTCGGCGTCGTCCACCGCGAGTTCTTCGGCAAGGGTGGCATCTTGCGCCACGCCCCGGAGGACGCCGGGTTCGACCGTTTGTACGAGAAGCTGTTGCGCACCGTGCAACAGCCGGCGCAGGAGGAGGTCGTCCGCGAGGTCGAACGCTACTGCCATGACCAGGCGAAAGCGCTGTTCCTGTACTCGCCCAACACGCTGTTCGCCGTATCGGACCGCGTCGGCTTCACCGCCTACGACACCTGCATGTCGGAGCTTGCTGAAACGGTGGTAAAGGACTAGCGAGACGTCGCATCCAGCAGACGGGACCGATCCAGTGCGCTGGGTCGGCCCCGTCTCTTGAGTAAAGTCGAGACGGGGAGGTCAGGCGGCCTGTCCTCGTCGCTAGCGCGGCACTTCGGTGAGCGCGCTGGCGCGGCTCGGCACCGCCGCTCCGCGTTGCGAGGCGCCGAGACGTTTCGGCGGCGGAGAGAAGGTGTTCCCGACCCGGCAGGGCATGCATGACATGCTCTCAGGGACCGGCAAGTCGGCGCCGCTCGACAACGCCCGCTATCCCGGCCTGCGCTGACGAGCGTTTGGAGGACGCTGGCGCGGGGTAAAACTCTTGCCGGCCTCGCGCCCCGCGTGCGACGTGCTGCTCTCATGATCGTTGCGACGGCGGGGCACATCGACCATGGCAAGACAGCGCTGGTGAAGGCGCTGACCGGCGTCGACGCCGACCGCCTGCCCGAGGAGAAGCGTCGCGGCATCACCGTCGACCTCGGCTTCGCCTATGGCGCGGTTCGCGAAGGCGGCCCAGTCCTGTCTTTCGTCGACGTGCCGGGCCACGAGAAGCTGGTGCGCACCATGCTCGCCGGCGCCACCGGCGTCGACTTCGTCCTGCTGGTCGTCGCCGCCGACGACGGGGTGATGCCGCAGACCCGCGAGCACCTCGCCATCCTCGACCTGCTCGGGTTGAGCCGCGGCGTCGCCGTGGTCACCAAGGCCGACAAGGTCGACGCGGTCCGCCTTCACGCCGTCGCGGCGGAGGTGGCGATGGCGCTGGAGGGCACCAGCCTCGCGGGATCGCCGGTCCTTCCCGTCTCGGCACATCGCGGCGACGGGCTCGACGAGCTGCGCGGGCTGCTGGACCGGGCAGGTGCCGCGCCCTCCGCCGCGACAGGGGGCCGGGGCTTCCGCCTCGCCGTCGACCGCGCTTTCACCCTGCCCGGCGCCGGCCTGGTGGTGACCGGCACGGTGCACGCCGGACGCGTCGCGCCAGGCGACAGGCTGCTGCTCGCAGGAGCGGGCACCCGTGCCGAAGTGCGCTTGCGCGGCCTGCACGCCGCCAACGCCGAGGCGGCGATGGGCAGCACCGGCCAGCGCTGCGCCCTCAACATTGTCGGTGCTAGGGTCGACAAGGCCCTGATCTCGCGCGGAGACTGGATCGTCGCACCGCAGCTGCCCGAGCCGACCCCTCTCGCCGACGCGCTGCTGCGCCTGCTGCCGGGCGAAGCGCAGCCGTTGCGGCACTGGACGCCGGTGCACATCCATTGCGGCGCCGCCGACATCACCGGCCGCGTCGCCCTGCTGGAGGGCGGCTCGCTCGCGCCCGGCGACAGCGCGCTGGTGCGGTTGATCCTCGACCAGCCGACGGCGGTGCTCGGCGGCGACCGCTTCGTGCTGCGCGACCAGTCGGCGCGGCGCACGATCGGCGGGGGACGCATCGTCGATCCTCTCCCGCCGCGCCGCGGCATCCGCAAGCCGGAGCGCCTCGCCTTCCTGCACGCCTTCGCCGAACCCGACCACGGCGACGCGCTGACCGCGCTGGCCGAGGCGGCGCCGCTCGGCTTCGACGCCGCGCACTTCGCCTCGGCGCGCAACCTCGATCCGGCCGAGCGCGACGCGCTGCTGCCGCTCGTCGATGCCGTGGCGGCGGGGCCGCTGATCCTGGCGCGGACGCGCTGGGAGGTCCTGCGCGCCGACGTGCTCGGCGCGATCGACGGCTATGCCGAGGCGAATCCCGGTTCCTTCGGCGCCACGGCGACCGAGCTTCTGCGCTGCGAGCCGCTGCCGCGGCGCGCACCCTTGCGCATCGCGATCGAAGCGCTGGTCGCCGAGGGTGCGGTGGTGCGGCTCGGACAGCTGCACCAGCGGCCGGGCTTCACCGTCGAGCTGACGCTGGAGGAGGAGAATCTATGGAGTGAGATCGAGCGCCTGCAGGGCTCGGCCTCGCTCGATCCGCTGCGCTTCGCCGTGCTGGCGGAGACGCTGCAGGTGAGCGAGGAGGCGCTGCGTCCCTTCATGGAAAAGCTCGGGCGGATGGGCCGGCTGCGCCGCGTCAGCAAGGCGTACTTCCTGTTGCCGCGGATCGTGACGCGCCTCGCCGAGGCGGCGGCCGCGGCGGCGACCGTCGGCCCGACGCAAGGATCGAAGCTCGGTAAGACGGGCGAGGGCCCGCTGATGCTCACCGTCGGCCGCTTCCGCGAGGCGACGGGGATCAGTCGCCACGCCACCATGCCGGTCCTGGAGTTCTTCGACCGCGTCGGCTTCACCACCCGCCACGGCGATGGCCGCCGCATCCGCGCCGCGGCGGAAGCGGTGTTCGGGCAGGGGTAGCGATCGGCAGGCAGCGCCGAAGCGCCGCTTCGCGCTCCCGCCAGCGCGTGCTTAATCTCCTCGCGACGACGCGGGGATGTCCCATGCCACCGCTCAGCCTTCTCTTCATCCTTGGCACGCTCCTCTGGGCGGCGCTGTTGCTCTACGGGTCGCTGCGCCAGAGCCGCCACGTCGACGAGCAGTTCGACCCGCGACACCTTCTCGCGCGCCAGCGTGTAGTCCGCGGCGCGCGCGTGCTCGGCGGCGGTGAGGGTGGCGGCGAAGGCATCCGGCACCCGCGCGCGGAAGGCTTCGACGTGGCGGCTCTGGCGCAGCGACACGTAGAGCAACAGCGCCGCCCAGAGGAGCGTGCCAAGGATGAAGAGAAGGCTGCGCGGTGGCATGGGACATCCCCGAGTCGT
>CALMRL010000440.1:0-2537 GCA_937873345.1 uncultured Beijerinckiaceae bacterium
TGGATCCCGGCTCAAGGCCGGGATGACAGCCTCAAAGCGCGAGGCGAAAATCCAAGGTCAGCGCCTTTGCGCGCAGGCGGGGATCCGGCGCGGAATCTTCGGCCGGAGGCAGATTTCATCCTGCCCGCATCGGGCCGCTGAGCGATACGCGGGTTTGTTTTGACGCCCTTCGGCCGCCTTCCTTGCGCTGGATCCCCGCCTGCGCGGGGATGAGCGGATGATGAACTGATCTGCTGAAAACAGGATCATACCAAGCGTTGGAAGTTTTGACCTGTCGCTTCACCCTCCCTCATCCTGAGCCGGGCCCGAAGGGCCCGTGTCGAAGGACGCAGACGCCCTCCGCGCAGCAGCGGCCCGCTTGTGCGTCCTTCGACACGGCCCTGCGGGCCGGCTCAGGATGAGGAAGGGTGAGAGTTTTTGACCGCTGGTAGTGCGCCGGGAGACCGGCGAGGAGTAGGTGGTGCGATTCCATCACGATGAAGGCGTAGCGAACCACATCGGCCCCGAGCCGTGCGTGCGTGTCCGCGAGGGCACGGACGAAGCGTCGGCAGGGGGACGGGCAGGCCAGCCATTGAGCCGCGAAAGGGTCATAGTCCCGGGTGCCGACGTCGTTACCAAGACGGAAGGCAACACGGCGGAGGCGTCATCGCGAGCCTCCTGCCGGCCCGGCGTGGTCACAGACCCTGGCATGTCCGCAAGCTCCTCGTACGGGAACCGGGAGATCTCACGTCCGGCCACAGGCCCTTCGGGCCGTCTGGTCCGCATCGGGAAGGCGAGGAGCCGAAGCCGATGATGCACGAGCGTGAGAAGTCAGACCCCGCCATAGTAGCTACGAAGCTCCCGAACGACGCCGGCTCGCCGGCCGAGGAGGGGGTGGAGCCAAGGGCGGGGACCGAGGGGAACGCAGTCGGGGACCGCACGCGCCGGGCGCTGAACCGGGAAAGCGTGTCACAGGGGCTCGATCGCGTACGACAGGCCGCGAGGCAGGACAGGACGGAGCGGTTCACCGCGCTTCTCCACCACATCGACGTCGATCTGCTCCGGACGGCCTTTTTCGCGTTGAAGCGAGGGGCGGCGCCCGGCGTGGACGGGGTGACGTGGCGGGACTACGAGGCGGGTCTGGAGCCCCGGCTCCAGGATCTGCACGACCGGGTCCAGCGGGGAGCGTACCGCGCCCAGCCGGCGCGCCGGAGCTTCATCCCGAAAGGCGATGGAAGTCGGCGGCCGCTGGCGATCTCGTCCGTCGAGGACAAGATCGTGCAACGGGCCGCGGTGGAGGTGCTGAACGCGATCTACGAGGAGGACTTCCTCGGCTTCAGCTACGGGTTTCGGCCCGGGCGGGGAGCGCATGACGCATTGGACGCGCTCTGCGTGGGGATCACCAGCACCAAGGTGGGCCATATCCTGGACGCCGACATCCGGTCGTTCTTCGACGCGGTCAGCCAGGACTGGCTGATGCGGTTCCTGGAACACCGGATCGGCGATAAGCGCATGCTCCGCCTGATCCGGAAATGGCTCAAGGCGGGGGTCCTGGAGGACGGGGTCGTGAGCGTCAGTGACAAGGGGACGGGGCAGGGCTCGGCGGTATCGCCGCTCCTCGCCAACGTCTACCTGCACTACGCCTTCGACCTGTGGGCCGAGCGCTGGCGACGGCGCGAAGCGAGCGGCAACGTGGTGATCATCCGTTATGCGGACGACATCGTGGTGGGCTTCGAGCGCGAAACCGATGCCCGGCGTTTCCAGGACGCCATGCGCGAGCGGTTGGCAACCTTCGCGCTGTCGCTGCATCCGGACAAGACCCGCCTGCTGGAGTTCGGCCGTTTCGCGGCGCAGAACCGACAGCAACGCGGGCTCGGCAAGCCCGACACTTACGCGTTCCTCGGCTTCACCTTCATCTGCTCCAAGAGCCGTCAGGGTCGCTTCCTGCTCCGCCGGAAGAGCCGTGGCGACCGCATGAAGGCGACGCTGAAGGCCGTGAAGGACGGGCTACGCCGCCGGATGCATCAGCCGATCCCCCTCCAGGGGCGATGGCTGAAGCAGGTCGTCACGGGGTACTTCAACTATCACGCCGTGCCGACCAACAGCAGGGCCCTGGCGGCCTTCCGCGCCCACGTCACTGACCTGTGGCGGCGCACGCTCCGGCGGCGCAGCCAGAAGGACGCTTCGACGTGGAAGCGGATCGCCAGGATCGCCGACGACTGGCTACCCAAACCGCGCATCCTTCATCCTTGGCCGAACCAACGTTTCGTCGTCAAACACCCGAGGTGGGAGCCGTATGCGGGAATTCCGCACGTACGGATCTGTGCGGGGGGCGCCCCGTAACGGGCGTCCCTACCGCGATTCAGACGAGCCCGACGGCCGCCATCTTCAGGCGCAGCACGTCCTTGTCGAAGGGTTTCATCATCGTGTCGTCGGCGCCGGCCTGCCGGGCCTTGGCCATGTGGGCCTTGTCGTTCTCGGTCGTGCAGAGCACCACCTTGGGGGTGGCCCCTCCCGGCATCTTGCGCAGCGCCTTCAGCACCGCGTAGCCGTCCATC
>CALMRL010000440.1:2547-3524 GCA_937873345.1 uncultured Beijerinckiaceae bacterium
CGCGCTTCACGGCACGATATGGCTGCCGGCTGCTCGTCTTCTACGAACTGCACGCCGACATGCCGACCGCCATCGCCCGTGAGAAGCAGATCAAAGGCGGATCGCGCGAGAAGAAACTCACGCTCATCGAGAACCTCAACCCGAATTGGCGGGACCTCTACGACGACCTCGCGTGACGGTCGCGGGAGCCCCAGCGGCTTCAGCGAACCCGCCACCGTCCTGGGTTCCTTCGTCGTTGCGTACCTCGCAATGACGGAGATGGAGGTTCAGCCCGCGAGCGCCTCCGTCGCGGCGATCTCGATCCCGAAGCCGGACAGGCCCACGTAGGTGCGCTCGGCCGAGGCGAGCAGCTTGATCGAACCGATGCCGAGGTCGCGCAGGATCTGCGCCCCGACGCCGATCTCGCGCCACTGGCTGGTGCGCTTCGACTCGGTCCCCTCCTCCGACCGCGAGGAGACCGGCACGCCCGCCGTGCCGTCGCGCAGGTAGACCAGCACGCCGCGGCCCTCCTGGGCGAAACGCTCCAGCGTGCGGTTGATGATGTGGTTGCCGCCGAGCACGTCCTTGACGATGTCGGCGCGGTGCAGCCGCACCGGCACGCCGCGGCCGTCGCCGATGCGGCCGTGCACGAAGGCGAAATGCTGCACCTCGTCGAACGGCGTCGTGAAGGTGTAGCCGGTGAGCTCGCCGATGGCGGTCTTCACCGGAAAGGTGGCGACGCGCTCGACGAGCTTCTCGCGCGCCTGCCGGTAGGCGATGATGTCGGCGACGGAGATGCGCTTCAGGCCGTGCTTGCCGGCGAAAGCCTCGATCTGCGGGCCGACCATGACGGTGCCGTCGTCGTTGGCGAGCTCGCAGATGACGGCCACCGGCGGCAGCCCGGCCAGGCGGCACAGGTCGACGGCCGCCTCCGTGTGGCCGGAGCGCGTGAGCACGCCGCCGTCCCGCGCGATGAGGGGGAACACATGGCCGGGGCG
>CALMRL010000441.1 GCA_937873345.1 uncultured Beijerinckiaceae bacterium
GTTCGTCGCTGTCGAGCAGCAGGGGGAGGCCAGCCCGTCCGCCCGGATTTGGCCGGATGTGCAGGTGCGCCACGACCCGCGTCGCGTGCCGCGCCAGTGCCACGTCGAGCTCGACCGCATCGATGAGGTAATCGGGGACGCGGTAGTCGGAGAGGCGGACGGGTTGGGCTTGCTCGGTTCGCATGGGATGTCTCGCGGGATCGGCCTCGCCCGCCGTTGGCCGGACGGCTTGCGGTCGGCATAGTATGGATGCCGCGCGGGTCAGCAAGGGCGGGCGCGCGACGATGCGGCTGTTTCCGCCTTGCCTGCCGCGAGGCCCTGCACGATAGTCCGGCCCGGCTGGGCCGGCTCGACGAGGCTCCGCCGCAGGGAAGCGTCAGGTCGCCGCGGGATCGCGGCTTCGAGGAGAGTTGCCGGGATGCGCAGCAGGGACAGGGTGAAGCTCGCCGGGCCGATCGCGACGGCAGTCGCGGGCGCCGTGGTCGTCGCAATGGCTGCCACCGGCGTCGCGCAGGCGCACGGCCCGACCCGCCGCAAGGTGGAGGAGAGCGTCACCATCGCCGCCGCGCCGGACAAGGTGTGGAAGGTGATGGGCAACTTCCAGGACGTGAGCTGGCTGCCGGGCGTCAAGTCCACCACCGGTACGGGCGGCAATTCCACTGACCCGAAGAACGACGACAACGAGGTCGCGCACCGCACCATCACCCTCGACGACGGCGGCACCATCACCGAGGGGCTCTACAAGTACGACCCAGCCGAGCACAGCTACTCCTATCGCATCGACAAGGTCGACGTGAAGGTGCTGCCGGTGAACGACTATTCCTCGACGATCAAGGTCGAGCCGAGCGACGACGGCAAGGGATCGGTGGTGAGGTGGCGCGGGGCCTTCTACCGCGGCTACATGAACAACGATCCGCCGCCGGAGCTGGACGATGCGGCCTCGCAGGCCGCCGTGCGCAAGATCTACAAGGCCGGTCTGGAAAACCTGAAGAAGAAGGTCGAGGCGCAGGGCAGCTGATGCGTTCCCGCGTCGCCCTCTTCCTGGTGGCCGGCCTGCTGCCGGCAGTCGGGACCGCCGGTCCGGCCGGGGCGCAGGGATGCGGGCCGACGCGGCTGAAGGTCAGCGACAGCGTGGTGCTGCCGATCCCGGCCGCGCAGCTCTGGCGGATCGTCGGCGGCTTCCAGGACATGAGCTGGGACGGCGACGTCGTGCTGGCGACGGGCCGCGGCGGCGACGCGATCGGGGCGGCGCGGAGCCTCAAGCTGCGCGACGGCTCGGTGCTGGCCGAGAGCCTGTTCCGCTACGACGGCGCGACGATGAGCTACGCCACGCACTGGGACGAGGTGGCCCTCGACCGGCTTCCGGTGCAGAACGCCGCCGTGACGCTCGACGTTGCCGCCGACGGCGAGGGCCGGGCCAGGCTGACGTGGCGCGCCGCCTTCTACCGCCTGCTGAAGCCCGGCGAGACCTCGCCCGACGCCGCCGACGCCGAGGCGTTGCGCGCGATGGCCGTCTATCTCCGCTCCGGCCTCGCCGGCCTGAAGGCGCGGGCGGAGGCGGTCCCGCACTCTTGACGCGCGGCGTCGGAAGGATCGCGCCGCCGGCGATGGCCGCGCTGCTGGCGATGGTTTCGATCGCAGCAGAGGCGGCCCCGCGGGAGGCGCCGCATGAGGAAGCCTACATCACCGACCAGGGCGCCGACGACGTCAGCGTCGTCGACCTCGGAGCACGTAAGGTGGTGGCGACCATCCCCGTCGGCGGCAAGCCTGCCGGCATCGCGATGGCGGGCGACGGCGCCCGCGCCTACGTGTCCTCGACCAACGGCAAGTACCTGTCCGCGATCGACACGGCGACGCGAAAGGTGGTGGCCCGGCTCGACCTGCCCGACGAGTGCGTCGGCATCGCCCTGTCGCGCGACGACCGCACGCTCTACGCCGTCGGCTTCTTCGGCGGCCGCATCTTCAAGGTCGCTGCGGCGACGATGGCGCTCGAGGCGAGCGCGCCGGTCGGCGGCACCCCGTCCGGCATCGTCGCCTCGCCCGACGGCCGCACGCTGCTGGTGACGAAGCGCAACGCCGACGAACTGGCGGTGGTGGATGCAGGCACGCTGGCGGTCGAGGCGACGGTGGCGGTCGGGCACCGGCCCTACGGCGTCACCGTCGACGGCGAAGGCCGCCGGGCCTACACGGCCGACGTCTACGGCGACGCGGTCAGCGTCGTCGACCTCGCGGCTCGCCGGCTCGCCGGCTCGGTGAAGGTCGGCAAGCGTCCCTACGTGGTGGCGCTCGCCGGCGGCAAGGGTTTCGTCACCGACCAGTACGCCGGCACCGTTTCGGTGTTCGATCTCGCGACGCTGGCGCCGCTCGGCCGCATCGCGGTCGGCGACTATCCCGACGGGATCGAGGCGAGCCTCGACGGCCGGCAGGTCTACGCCGTGAATTGGGAGTCGAACACGCTGTCGGTGATCGACGTCGCCTCGCAGACGGTGGCGGCGACGATCCCCGTCGGCGATAGCCCGCGCGCCTTCGGCACCTTCCTGCGCCGCGTGCCCTGAGCGATGTTTGCGGTGGACCGATCGATTTGTGTAGGTCGCGGTTGCGGTATGTCGCCTGTGTTGCCCGAGCCGCTGTCAAGGCTGGAACCGATCTTGTCCCCGGGTCATTCATAGTTCCAAGGGTCGGCAGTGACGCCGCGGCGGAGATGTGTGCGATGCTCGGTTCCCGCTTTGACTTGTCCGAGACGCTGGTCGAGATCGCCCGGCGGGATTCGAACGAGTCGGTGAAACCGACATCAGCCCCTGAGGTATCCCCAGACACGACCCAGGACGCGATCCTCGGTGATCATTGTGCCGAGCTGGAGCGGCAGATGGTCGAGGTCGCCCGCCGCCTGCACAGCGTCCATCCGCGGACCAGCTTCAAATGCCCGATCTGCGATAGCCGCATGCAGCTGAGCGCCGGATGGATCGTTTCCGAATTCGCTGCCCTCGGCGTCGAGCAGCACGGCCTCGAATGCGATACCTGCGGCCTGACCACCGAGCGTGCCTACCACGCCGCGCACGGGTACCAAGACATCCTGCGGTAGCGCCGCCGGCAGCAACGCGATTGAGTCCGCGCAGGCCGATCACCGCCGGGCGACTGGGTCGAAGATTTCGGATTCGGCGAAGGCTGTGTCGAGAAGGTCAATATGTCGGATCGCACTCCGGCGTCGTCTGGGGCTTGTTCCGGTTCGTCCGCAGCGGCTGTGCGATGATGGCCTGCATGGCCGGCCGACGGTGTCCGGCACGGGGTGATCTTGGCCGGCGCATCGCGCGGTGCGAGGGGGGGGAGTGGTTTATACTCGAAGAATGCAACGGCAAGCCGGGTTCGCTGAACGTTTGCTGTTGGCGCTGATTCCACCCGCTGGA
>CALMRL010000442.1 GCA_937873345.1 uncultured Beijerinckiaceae bacterium
GCCGACCGGGCTGGTGCCGCGTGCAGCCAGAGCCGTGCGGCGGCGGCGAGCCACAGGAGGTTGCGCCGCGACAGGATCATCGCGCCCGCTCCATCGCCCGCCACCCCTACCCTCCCCGACCGCGCCATTGCCGCCGCCGTTCGGCGGCCACTTCGACGAGCATGGCGACCGGGCTTGCGGTTGGACTTGCGGCTCGCGCCGGCGCCATCAACTGAACCCCATTCGCTTGGGGCCGCGGAAGTGATACGGCGCAATGAATGAACCGGTGATGAGCCTGCTCGTGCTCGGGGGCGCCCGCTCGGGCAAGAGCGGCTACGCGCAGGCGCTCGCCGAGGCGAGCGGCCTGACGCCGGTGTTCGTCGCGACGGCGCAGGCCTTCGATGCGGAGATGGCGGAGCGCATCCGCCTCCACGCAGAGTCGCGGGGATGCGGCGACGGCAACCGCCGGGGCTGGCGCACGATCGAGGCGCCCTTCGACGTCGCGGAGACGCTCGCCGGCGAGGCGGCGCCGACGCGCATCGTGCTCGTCGACTGCCTGACGCTGTGGCTGAGCAACCTCCTGCTGCGCGGCGACGACCTCGAAGCGGCGACGGCCGGGCTCATCGCCGTGCTGTCGGGCCTCGCCGGGCCGGCGATCCTTGTCAGCAACGAGGTCGGGTCGGGCATCGTGCCGGCGAACGAGCTTGGTCGCCGCTTCCGCGACGCGCAGGGCCGACTCAATCAAGCGGCGGCGGCGGCGGTCCGCGCGGTGGTGCTGGTGACGGCGGGGCTACCGCTGCAGATCAAGCCGGCGCCGAACCCGACGCTGCGATTCTGATCGAAGAAGGCCTTCAGCCGGGAAAGGCGTTGCGGATCATCGCGAATTGCGCTTCCAGCGGGTTCACGGCCGGCGTCGCCGCCGGCTGCATCGCCTGGTCGCCGATGGCGGCGTCGAGGCGCTGCACCCGCTCCTGCAGGCGCAGCGACTTCGCGATCAGCTCGACCAGCGTCGCCGGCAGGCCGGCGTGCTCGTCCTGGCCCTCGCCTCGCATCGCCCGGCAGCCGGCGCCCGGAGAGGTGGCCGCGTGCCATGCGGTGCGAGAGCGGTCCTTGTCGCCCGCCGCGTCGGCCTCGGTCATTTCACCCTCGTTGACGGCGCGCTGCAGCAGGAGCCAGGAGGCGATCTGCATCAGCCGCGTGGTCAGCCGCATGCTTTCCGAGGCGTAAGCCAGCGCCGCGATCCGCGGCAGGGCGCGAGCCTCGTCGCGGCCGGCGCTGTCGAGGTAGGCGGCGGTCTCCTCGACGAGCGCCATGCCGTCGCGGAACAGACCGTCGAAGGAGGCCGACGAAGCCAGCCTTTCCCCGAAGGAGATGGATTGGCCGGACGGAGGAAAGGGGCTGCTGATCATGGGAACCCTGTACGCGAACGCCCGAGCGGACGGATGAGCGCCCGCACCTTAGCGTCGCCGCAGCCGTCACGCCCGCTTAACCCGTTGTAAAGGTAAATAGGCGCGATCGTCCCTCGCGGTCATTCGAGCAGAATGATTCGGTGCCGCCAATCCCCTTCGGCGTGTTCACACCGGCTTGTCCGGTTCCGCACCGACCGACCCCTGCCGCCCGAACACCGAGGCGGCGGCATCGGCGGCGGCGCGCTTGGCCCCGCGCTCGCGCTCCAGCCGCGCGATCTCGCCGCGCAGCAGGACGATCCGCTCGTCGAGCTCGTGCACCGACAGCGTGCCGAGCGGCTC
>CALMRL010000443.1 GCA_937873345.1 uncultured Beijerinckiaceae bacterium
GCGTCGAAGAGAGCCGGCAAATCTCGTTTGCCGTGGACGATCCGCACGACGAGTCCCTCGGCCGGACGATAGAAGATCAGGTAGGGCGTCCGTCCGGCTCGAATGGAATGGGTCACGACCCTGAAAGGTATATCGTCTCGCTTTCGACCCAGGGCTTGATGATCCCTGATGTCGGCAAAATACTGTGTCAATAAATGCCGCATGTTGGCCGCGTTGGTTGAGCCCCATCGCAGGCTTTCGGTCAGAACTGCGTCGTAATCGTCGAGAGCGAGCGCCGTGAGGTTGGTCGGCTCGTCCATCAGGCTTCGATATGTCCGTCGCTTCCTTTCCCGCGCTGCTTCTCCCGACGGATCTCGGCACGGCGGAGCGCCGCGACCGCGGCTTCATGCTTGGCGTGGATGAGGGCCATCCTTTCCGCGACATCGCGGGCGGGGCCGAGATCCGCCGAGGCATCCGTGTCCTCCGCGAACTTCTTGCGGGCCTGATCGGGCGTGAGAGCGGCGTGCATCGACATCCTTTTCCGGTCAGGGCTCAAGATACTGCCGACCTTGCCGATCTCAAAGCGCCGTCGATCGCACGTCGACATTCCCACACATGTCCGCTCCGACATCCAGCACCGCCCTCCGCGAGCCCGAAAAGCGTCCGCTCTACTCCGCCGCCTGCGCCAGCGGCGTACCGCCGCCCGGCACGTAGTTGAGGATCGGCCCGAGCCAGCGCTCGACCTCGGCGATCTCCATGCCCTTGCGGGCCGCATAGTCCTCGACCTGGTCGCGCTCGACCTTGGCGACGCCGAAGTAATGGGCGTCCGGGTGGGCGAGGTAGAGGCCCGACACGGAGGAGCCCGGCCACATGGCGTAGCTTTCCGTCAGCTTGACGCCGACCTTGGCCTCGGCGTGGAGCAGGCGGAACAGCGTCGCCTTCTCGGTGTGGTCGGGCTGCGACGGGTAGCCGGGCGCGGGGCGGATGCCGCGATAGGGCTCGCCGATCAACTCGTCGGGGCCGTAGGTTTCGCCCGGCGCGTAGCCCCACAGCTCGCGGCGCACGCGCTGGTGCAAAGCCTCCGCGAAGGCTTCGGCGAAGCGGTCGGCCAGCGCCTTGACCATGATGGAGGAATAATCGTCGTTGGCGCGGGAGAAGCGCTCGCTCAGCACCTCCTCTTCCATGCCGGCCGTCACCACGAAGGCGCCGACGTAGTCCCCCAATCCCGTGTCGCGCCGCGCCACGAAGTCGGCGAGCGCCAGGCTGGCGCGCCCGCCGCCCTTCGAAAGCTCCTGGCGCAACGTGTAGAAGGTGGCGGCCTCCTCGTCGCGCGCTTCGTCGGTGAACAGGCGGATGTCGTCGCCCACCGCGGAGGCCGGCCAGAACCCCACCACGGCCTTCGGTTTGAACCAGCCCTCGGCGATGATCTTCGCCAGCATGGCCTGCGCGTCGTC
>CALMRL010000444.1 GCA_937873345.1 uncultured Beijerinckiaceae bacterium
TACGGTTTGGCAACAACGCCGTATCCAGGTTGTTTGCTGCGCTCTACTGGCAATTTTCGATTCTGTTTTCATCTCAGAGCGTAACGTCGATAATGGAAGTGGGGGCTGGACGTTCTTCTTGATCAATGATGAAGCCTATCAGCACCTTCGATTCTTCTGCACCACACTGATCATCCAGTCTGCAATCGAGCTTGCTGACTTGGCTCTCCAAAACGATGCTGTGGTCCGCACACGAGCAGTAGGAGCCCCGTCGTCGTCGTGTTGCAGATCACGTCGAGCAAGGCGCTCGGATTGATGCCTCCGGGCGTCAACAGCGGGTTCGGAAGCGCATACTTGCGGAGGTGCTCGGCTCGGCACGAAGGCGCTCACAAGCCTCCGCAGGGGCTGTGGCGGCGATTGCATCGAGCACCATGACGAGCAGTCTTACCGCAGCATCAGACCCTGCGTGACGGTGCCGTCAGGCCCGAACTGCTCGTAGACGGTATCGCACCAAATCTGCGGACGAGGCAGCGCGGAGATGCGATCGGCGATGCTCGCAAGATTGCCTTGCAGGGCGGCGCGCATGGCGACGGCATCGCGGTCGGGGTCGTAGCCGATGCCGGTCTTGATGGCCTCAAGCATCGGGACGTTGATCTTGATGTCTTTGCAGCGATCCGAGGCGGACTGCGCTACAGCGGCGACCACTGCGAAGGCCTGGATGTTGTCGTCGTGGAGCTTGTCCGATGCAGGCGCTGCGGCGAGCTGGCCGGTGGCGAGCAGGAGCCAAGCGAAGAAAGAGCACGGCACCAGCCTTTTGAACGCTAGTGAAGGGTCCACTGGCCCTGCACATAGAAAAGCATCCGTGTGTTGTAGGAGTGAGCGCGACCGCCTTCCTCGTAAACGATCATCAGCTTACAGCCTTCGGCATCCGCTTTGATAAAGCGGCGGTAAGGCAGCTCCCGATTGTGCGGCGCGAGAACGTCCGTGGCGCGAAAAGGCGCGCCAGCTTCCGCCAATTGAAGATGCGATGCCTTCTCTGCTCCATCAGGCAGCTCAGCCTTATGGAGCATGATGCGAACACCCTGACCTTCGCATTGCAACCCCGGTTTGTGACAGTCATGGTCCGGCAGCGTGCACATGTGGTCCTCGATGCGGTACCAACCTGTTGTCTGCCCGATGAGCGCAGCGACGAGGATGCCAACCGACGATATGGCGACAAAGAGCAAAGTGATAAGGAGCAAAGCGAGAAGTGCGGGGCCGATAAGGAACCTGCGGAGCATGGTCGCAGCCTACGTGACAAGCATCGATCTGGAAAGGATGACGCCCTTGACCTTTGTAGGAGCAGGAGGCTTGATCGCCATCAAATCTCTTAGATCGGTCCGATGCCTTGCGTATTCCGTTGTTCCTCAAACTGGCGCTCACGGTAACGGCGCTCGCGTCCACGGAGCCGCAAGATCAGAACCAGGAGCGAGCAAATGCCGCTACGCGCGCAATCTATGGTGTTCTGGTAGACAATGGTGAGCGCCCGCAGAGATGCATGTATGACATACGCTGGGATAGATATCCAGTCCCAGCCGGACTTGCCAGAGAAGTGCTGGGCTTAACGATGGATGTCGATGTTGTTGCTTCTCAAGAAACTTTGAGTATCCAAGATGTGATTGATCCGAATAAGGCTGCTGATGAAATATTCTGCTCCGAAAAGGATTATAGGTCATACCTTGAGCAACGCGCCTCGACAAGTGAGAAAGCGCCTGCACATCGCATCGACCTGACCTATCCTGTTTTCGATGAGCCTCATAAAGTCGCCATCGTCATTGTCACAAGGACGGAAGACGGCGGCCTATACTTGCTACCAGATGGAAAGGCGCGTAAGCGCGCATCTGAGTCGTCAGTCATCGCCTTTGTCCTTAACGATTTGAACGGGAAATGGCACGTGGTTAGATCAGAAACACTTGCCGCGACCTGAATCGTTGTGTTGATCTATTCTTTGCAGAAAACATTTGCTGACCTTTAAGTTTAATGACATCCCTTTTGTCTTGTGTGGATTGTGATCGACAATGCATGTTGGCGCTAGGTCTTACTGAGTACCAGGATGCAGGCGGTCTTTGCGTAAAGGTTATCAACGGCGTCGAACGACGGGCTGCTTGACATCGTGAATCTCTCCGTCTTGGCTGACGATCCGCAGCCGTGCCATTCCGGGCGGCAGATTGGGCGGTGGATGGCTGCGGCCGTCCAGGTCGGTGAAACGGATACCGCAGCGCGAATCGTACTGTCGCGCTCGGCCGCGACGCATCCAGGGGCAATCCACCGCGACCTCTTCGAGCACCGCTTCCAGGTCCATCTCCGGGCCGAGCTTCGCGGCGAGGCGTGCAAGGCGGTACTGTCCCCGTCGCGGGCAGAGCTTGCAATCGAGCCGCACGACGACCCACGGGAACTCGGATAGTCGCATCGATGCAAGCTACGGCGTG
The DNA here is from genome assembly GCA_937873345.1 of uncultured Beijerinckiaceae bacterium. Taxonomy (GTDB): domain Bacteria; phylum Pseudomonadota; class Alphaproteobacteria; order Rhizobiales; family Beijerinckiaceae; genus RH-AL1. Next base: position 2,448 of record CALMRL010000444.1, read on the forward strand.
CTCGTGTTTCGCCGTCGCCGACCTCGCACATAGCCGTCAGACACCGCGGCTTCGATGCGCGCGACCTCGATCTTCAGCGCCGCGACCTCCTGCTCGGTCGCGTCCAGCGCGATCAGTAGGGCACGGATGGTCGCGCGGGGATCGCCGTCGCACGCGGCCAGGGCACGATCCACGGCGTCCTCGATGATCTCAGGGGAAGGATCGCCAGCTTCCTCTTGATCTGCCATGATATTCGCCTTCCGCCTCGCACCTGTGTTCGTTCTTTGTTCTAGCGCGTTCGGAGCATTTGCCAATGCCTGGGCAGAGGTCGTGGCCTCGATCCTGATCGGTGCGATGACGAGGGCAACCAAGGTCCTGCCCGTGCAAGAGGCAAGCGATGAAAATTGCGATCCTCGTCGTCGTGCTCGGCATGACCGCCCTGTTGCTGGCGATCCTCTACATGCTGTTCCAGCCCTGTGATGGCAGCAAGGCTCCGCAACCGTCTTTGCGGTCGCGACAGGCCGCTGTTGGCCGAGCCGCGCTGGAACTTGCGCAGCATGATCCAGCGGTCGCTGCGATGGTCCGTGCGGCCGTTCGGGCCGCGCCGGAGCAGGATCAGGTTTTGGCTTCCAAGCTGATCAGCGAGCTGCCGCAGCCCTGATGAGACGCGAGGCGGAGACGCCTAAATAGAGGATGCGACTTTACGAGATCACACGACCAAGGTTCTATCTGGGCCTGCCAGAAAAAATGAAAACAGGAACCATCATTGAGCGCCAGGGTAACGCCTACCCGCTCGGCGCCATGCTTGAGGGGCGCCTGGAAGCAAGACGACCGGCAGAGTGCTTGCCGAGAGATCGCTCGCTCTACCTGATGCTGGCACCATCAGGATCGGCAGAGCACGTTTACGAAGTCGAGCCAATAGGGCAGCTCGACAGCCACCATACCGGCTGGCTTCAGCGTCTTGTACAGGCTCCGACGACCAGCGCTGGTGAACTCGACCACTACGCCCAGGGTTACTGGAGCCAAGTAGAGGTCCCAGAGCTGCGCGACCAGCCCTGGGAGTATTGCGCCTTGAAGATCAAGGTGCTGAGACGCGCTGGCGGCGGGATCGATGCTGAAGCTGCCAAACGTCCCCACGACACTAATATCACACCTAGCGATCCCAGGTAGCCGTAGCCGTTCCCAAGCTCGTCGTAACAGTGACCTCGATCGGATTGCACATAGCATATTCTTGAAAAGTCTGACCGAAACGCAGATAATTGGTACTCTGTACGATGAGGTTGCAAGTTCCGCGGTTGGCAACGACATTCAGGATTCGTAGGTTATCGGCCCTGCTCATGATCAGGATGTCATAGTAGTCGGCGCTGATCTTCAGGTCGGGACGCTTCGTGATGGTGACCGTGCCCGGAGGCGCTGTAATCTCTTCTGGAGATGCCTGCGCCGCTGCTTGCTGCGTCGTCGTGGAGGCGCCTCCAGATGCTGCGCTCGGGCTGGCTTCAGTGCTATCGCCGTGATCCAGCGCAATCGTACCGGCAACGCAGACGATGAACGCTGCTGCCGCCATGGCGGCATCCGTCCAGATGCTCTTCGAGAACCGAAAGATTGGCCAAACCATCTCGCCCTTGACACAGAACTTGTAGTAGTCCCGCTTTGCCAGCGTCATGCAGAGCGCCGGGATCAGAAATGATGCTGCTTTGAGACTGCCGACGATCGCCTCTGCGAGCGCGAGAATCGGCACCAGGGCGATGATCAGAAGCCCTTTACGCCACATACCCAGGTAGAAGTAGTACAGCGGTCCGAAGATGAAGCCTGGAATGCTTTGCAGCTTCCAGTTGCGCTTCATGCGATCCGACATGCTCGCTCGAACACCGCCGATCTTCGCATTCTCCTCATCTTCAGCGGCGTCGAACGCGCCCTGCCATTTCCGATGGTAAGCCCGCGCTGGAGCTGTTCGAGTTTCGGGCTGGAAGGTCGCACTTGCATCATTGAAGGCGTCAGCATTGCTCGTCATCGAAGTCCCCCATCTCAGGTCCCCCCATCGCCCCCGATGAAGATCTGATGATAGTTCTTATAAGACCTGTCCGCGGTCGAAAGCTAGAGCCAGTGTCGCGGCACCGATGGATGCGCGACTGGTCGTTGGACGGAATATCGCTCGGCTACGTGCGGAAAGGGGCTTGTGTCAGACGCAACTCGTCAGCGACATCGACGTGAAGGTACTTAAAATCTCGCAGAGCTACCTGAGCAAAGTTGAACGAGGCGAGAAGAACGTCACGATCCACACCATGGCAGTCATTGCGAAGGCCTTAGGTGTACGGCTGGTCGATCTCGTGACCGAAGACCCGCATTGACAGAAGCCAGAATAAACGGCTGCGCACCGTGATCTGAGCCGAAAGTCAAGCCTCGTCTTGCTATTATGCTCGCTATTCACAACCAAAAACGACCAAAGGCTGTGGTTATCGACACAGGTTTGGCCTTGTGTTCCCGTTGCGTTCTCTGAGTCGCTACCGGAGGGCAGGCGATGAGCATCGAGCGCTATGGTCCATACATCGAGTTTCGGGGTGACGACGGCATCCGCTTCGTCGCTCGCGTTACGTCGGTCGCCCTGGTTGCAGATGTCGATGAGATGGCCACCGAGACCTACGTCACCGTGGCTGGCAAGTGCATCCTGGTCCGCACGCCTCTGGAGGAGATTCGCGAGGCGCTGCTTGGCGACGGTTTCTTCGGCTCGAAGCGGTCGTGATGCCGCTGTATGACCTCGCGCTCGGCGACTACCCGCATGCCTGGGTGCGGATCGCCTGCCGCGACTGCCAACGCTACGGCTGCTACCGGTCGACTGGTCTCGTCGCCCGCTTCGGCTGCTCGATCACGCTGTTCGACGTGCTCGACAAGCTAGTGATCGATTGCTGGAGGTGGAACTGGCAGATGGGCGATCCAGGCGAGCCCTGCGGCGTGTACTTCATCGACCAGCCATGGCAGTGGCGGCCTTCGCATGGCTGCGCGATCGTGTAGTCGAAGGATGCTCTGGAGGGCACGATGGAGCCGCCGAGGACGGTTGAGGAGATTTTCGAGCGCAAGCAACATGCGCGAAGCCGCTTCGAAGGCATGACGCTGATCGAGAAGATCGAGAGGATGTTCGAGCTGAAGCGCAACCTGGACGCGGCATTCGGCAAACGCCACCCAGGCTACGTTCCCCGCAATGGCCAGCAGCATAAACTGATGCCGGAGTGCCTGATCTGCGATCATCACTTCGACGGGACGAGGATCGCCGCCTGCACGGTGAGGGGCATGATCTGCGAGCAGTGCGTGGATGATCTCGGCCAGAACGTGAGCAAGGGTCGAAAGGAAGCGCGATGCTGAAGGAGTTCCAGACAATCTCCATCGACGGTGTCGACGCTTCCGTCGTCCACGTGCACAATGACCACGCCTACGAGATCGAGTATCACGACGAGCGCGAACGGCGCGTGGTGACGCTCGACCTCGACGCCGATCAGACGAAGCGGGTGAAGATGTCCCATCATCGTTCGCGCGTGCTGATGCCGCCGTGCCCGGCCTGCGGACGCAAGCCGGGTTATGCCATCACCGTCGGCGCCGGTGTGCTCGGGTCCGTCTGCGAGCACTGCGTCGATGAGATGGCTGGGTATGTCGCCGGGGGACGCGAGCACGTCCTCGGCCAGCTACGCACGGCGATAATCAGCCGTGGTCTCGCCATACAGAGCCTGCGATACGTCAAGGACGGCAAGAAGCTTCGACTGCATGTCGCGAGCCCATCCGTGCAAGAGCTTGGCTCTGCGGCCTTCCTGGAGGCTCTACGTGCGATCATCGACGGCAAGAACGGCTTGCCGATCGACAGCAACGACATCGTGTTGCTGCACGAGTAGTTCGAGGTGCGGGCATGCCCCGCTGACGGTACGGAAGCTATCATCGGGACGGGACGACGAGCATGACGAAGAAGTTCCAGGCAGGTGGAGTGGGAGACGCAGTGCTGCGCAATGGTCCCCAACCGTCGTCACCCCAAGATCGCATCTACAATCTGGGCTTCAAGGCGCTCGCAGGTCGCGAGATGCCCATACCGCTGCTCCAGAGCCGCATCGCGCGGGCAGGCGAGCTGACCCTACTTGAACGCGATGGCGAGTGGCAGGTCGCTTGGTTCCGATCATCGACCGTCATGCAAGCCGACCTGGAGCGCATGGCCGATCACGATGGATACGAGATCGAGATTAGGCGGAAGGTTCGCGGTGACGCTGAGGAGATCATCGAAGCGCTGAACCTATCCGAAGCTACCACTGGCGTGCCCGGCTACATCACGATCTACACGGGGCCGTATTGCACGGCCTACGTGAAATGGTCGGCCAAGGTTGGTCGGACCGAGCCCGGCGTCGCGGTGATGCTCGCCGGACCTCAGCCCGCGGTCACGCCTGACGCGGAAGGTCTGGCTCGACAATGGGTCAGCCGCAACCACGATGCGTTGGTCCGCTACTGGTGGCACGGTGACAGTTGGACGTATGACCAAGTGAACGTCTTCGTCCGTAACCTCGTACCGATCACCCCCACGTGCACGCGGTGCCGCAAGCATCCAGCCGTGCTCCAGATCGCTCTGCACGCTGCCCTATGCAAAGACTGCGATGCCTACCTCGTCGAGCAGCCCGAGGATTTCAGCGAATGTCCCTTCGATCTGTTCGAGCGGGAGCAGGCCTTGGCGGCGAGGGCAGGCACGACGAATACCGCCTGATAGGAGCGGACGTGTCGTCTTCGCTCAAGCATCATCGCAAATGCGGATGATCAACATGGTCTGGTGTCGCGCAAGGCCTCGGCGCGGCGCAGCCACATTCATGCAGGCGATCTTGCTGCTCAGCACTTCGACCTGATGAGCGAGCGCCCGCACCTCGCCGCAGATTAGCCGCTCCATGAGATCGTCGTCCCGGATGGTCGCGGCCAGCGTCTTGATGCCTTTTCATGGTGATGATTTTAGATCACCACCCGGCGCAGTGCGGGGCGAGCCCTAACGCTAGGATGACCTCGAAGATGGTCTTCCGATCGCATCGGCCTCGTCGCAGCCTGCAACGACCTCGCCGACCGGCACCTGCAAGGCCAGCGCGATCGCGACGATCGTCTCCAGCTTCGGATTGCGCTTACCGGCCTCCAGTTGGCTGACGTAGCTCTGCGAGATGCCGGTACCGTCGGCATCCAGCGCAGCAGCAAGCTGTACTTGCGACAGCTCCGCGGCTGCACGAAGGCGAGCAACGTTGCGCCCGAATATCCCCCGCACGCTCATGCCGCGACAGAGCGGAGACGGTGCGACCCTGCCTAGTTCCTTCGGTATATATATGCTACAGTATATGGGCCGTGCCCCATGCCGGGGCGGCGTTCGGGGGGAAGAGAGGGATGTTGGAAGGCAAGAAGGGGTGGATCATCGCCATCGTCGTCGGCGGCGTGATCGGGCTGATGCGGCTCGGCCATTCCGGAGATGCGAGCACGACTGGTGCAGGCGAGACGATCAATGAGGGGCGGCAACTATCGCCGAGCGAGAGGCAGTACGCCGTCATGGGCGTTGGCTTCACGCCGATGAAGGCGCCGTGCTCGCTGTCGCGGTCCGGCCACGAGGATGTCGATGAGTGCGAGGGCTCGAACGACATCAGCTACGGGTTCAGCTACGACCACAAGAACCTGACCATGATCAAGCGGACCGAGGACCTGCCGTCGAATGTCAGCTTCGACGACCTTATCCGGCAAATATCGGCGAATTACGGTCAGCCGAGCACAGTCACGCGCGGCATCGGCGTATGTCAGGCGATCTGGGGCGATGACTCCGGCACGAGGGGGATCGGCTACTGGGTCTTGGCAAAGGATGAACCCTGCCACTACTCCGACACGGGCCTCAAGGTGACATACAAGCTGCTCGACTCGACCGAGTATGCCAAGACCTCGCGCCTCGTTGATCAGCACGCGGCGCAAGAAAGCGCAGCGTCGGTGAACAACCATCGCTTCTGAGCACCCGCAGATGCGGCGGCGGGACATTAGGCTCCGCCGCTACCTTTTACTCTCGCGGCATCCGCCAACCGTCGAACGGCATCGTCCGGGGGCAAGCCCCGACATTATAACGATCCTGCCATTTGGCGGCGCGCGCGCAGGTTGACACGATTTCGCCGCAATCTTAGCCTTGACCGTGGGGGGACATCGTCATGGTTGATCAGCAGTCGGAGTGGGGCAACTACCGCTCGCATGTCGTCGAGCCGCGTCGTCGTTCACGCACCCTCGTCTTCCTGGCCTGCTCCGTCGTCGCCCTCGTAGCCGCGCTCGGCGCCGCCTACGACAACGGCTACGACATCCGCACGATCAAGTCTGCGCTGATCTCGGCTGGTGTCGTGCACCAGGATCACGACTTCAGCGCGCTCTACCAGACCTACAAGATGAAGCCATTGCCGGTCGCCGCCGAGCAGACGAGCGGGGTGTACGATAACCTCGTGCGCCTGGAAGTCGAGCGCTGCGACAAGGAGGCGATCTATGCAGCCACGAACAAGCTGACTGAGATGAGCCAGAGGCGGGCCAGCGTCGATCTCCTGCTCGGCTTCGCCAGCCAGTGCCACGACAACGAAGGCGAACGCCGCGTCGCGACCGACAACCTCCTCATGCTCGGCGACTACGAGCAGGCGCTGAGCCAAGCTCGGCGCCTTACTGCAATGCGGCCCGAGCTTCCCGACTATCGCTACCGCGTCGCCAGGGCCGAGGCCGGGCTAGGGCGGACCGACGACGCACTGCAAGACTACGCGACGACGATCAAGCTCAGCGCCGATCAGCATCAGATCGGACAGTGGGTCTTCACCGAGATGAGCCAAATGTACGCGGTGCAGCAGCGCTACTGCGAGGCGATCACACCGTTGCAGACCTACGTGTCGCTCGATCCCGCGAGCCGGGACAACGCCCAGATGAATACGCTGATGAGCAACTACTCGTCTCGCGGCTCTTGCAGCAGCTACTCGAAAGGCGGCGACAGCTTTGCCGTGCTGACGAACGATGTGATCCCGGTCAAGGTACTGATCAACGGGGTGCCGGGCACCTTCGCACTCGACACCGGCGCGAGCTTCGTCGCGGTGACGGAGACGTTCGCCCGCCGCGCCGGTGTTGACTCCTCTGACGATGGCATCGTCAACACGATGACGGCGAACGGTGCCTCCACCGGCAAGTTGGCGACAGCGACGACGATCTCGGTCGGCCATGCCTCGGCGGATGCCGTGCCCGTACTGGTGCAGCCGAAGACGATGGGTCGCCTCGACGGCTTGCTCGGCCGCTCCTTCCTGTCCCGCTTCGACCTGAGCATCGAAGGACATCGCTGGACGCTCAAGGCGAAGCGAGATGCGGAGCAGGTCGCGCAGAGCGATGGCACACCCGATCAGCGTCTGCGGATGGGGCGGTCTGTCGCTCAGGATATTCGCCAAATCAGGCGCTATCGATAGAAATCTAACGGTGTTGTTGCTTGCGTGGTAGGTCAATGAAGAAGATACAGGTCTTCCTCGGGAGTCTTAATGTCTGAAGGTTCTGTCGCGACACTCGCGGAATTTATCGACGTAGTAAAGAGATTAACCGCGCAGCCCGGTCGAGGTTATGCATTTCGTGGAGAATCAAGCGCTGGTTGGCCGTTGTTTCCGGGTATTATGCGCGACGGCTTTGAGCATCTTTGGGCAAATGAAAGGAGGGCAACTAGGGACTTAGTATCGGTTCATCCTGGCGAGTTCCAGCCTGACCAAACCATGTTTGATCGTTTGGTTCGGATGCAGCATTTTGGATTGCCAACTCGTCTTCTCGACGTAACACTCAACCCGCTTGTAGCTTTATTCAATGCCAGTGCGCCGCAGGTCGATAAGGATGGCAAGCCGATGGATGGTAAGGTCTATCGATTTTCTCTGCCTTATGACTGCCAAAAGTATTACGACAGTGATACGGTAAGCTTCGTGGCAAATCTATCGAATATGTCAGCGGAAGAATGCAATAAATTGTATTCTAATCAATCCTTTAGCTTTGACGATTTCAACGATATAGGCAGGCATAAAGAAGTCGATCGCCTTGTGCAATTTATTAGAGCAGAAAAGCCCTCATTTTGACCGAGAATAGTCAAAGAGGAGTTGCTGGAGGCTTGGTATGTAATACCAAAGTTGAGTAATAGAAGAATCATTGCGCAGAGCGGCGCCTTCTTGATATATGGACTGTGTCGCAATCCATTAGCTCACAGGCCCACTAAAGGCATTGGACATCGGCATGTGACCGTGCCGGAAAAAGAAAAGGAAAAGATCAGAACAGAGCTTGCCTCTCTTGGTGTTACAGAAAGCAGCCTTTTTCCTGAAATCGACAAAGCTGCAATGCTCATTAAAAATCGGTACAAGACCCAGTAGCAACTGTCCTAATGATAAGTCTTTGTGAGATCACTCGTGTATTGCGATGGAGATGATGATATTGAACTGCTTGGTGAGGCCGTGAGCGCATCCAAGAACAACCGATAGACGATCAATGTGCACAGTTGCTTCCCCCGCAGATTCGGCAAGAGGTTTCTCGATGAGGTACGGTACAGCTCTCGCACTATTCGCGCTCTCAGCCGCATCCGCGCATGCCGACATCTACACCTATTCGTGCAAGATGAAGGGTCGGTCTCTGCCGTTGAAGATCGACGGGAACCGCAGGGAGCTTACCTGGATGGGGAAGACGTACAAAACGACGGAACTTCAAGCAGGTGATCAGCAAGCCTGTCCGAGGTTCGGCTGGCGAGCAACGAGGCCGGGCGCGAAGTTCGACTTCTGCACGGCGACGCAAGGCGCCGCAGACTTCGTGCAGGACGGCACCAAGGTGACGTGCGACCAGAAGCTGTGATGCCTCTGCGCCGTAACCCGGTGTCGTCGTCTCGTTCGTCGCCGACCGCCTACAGCCAAACTTCGAAGAACCGCTTGCTACCTCTCCAGGACGACACGAAGCGTATGGCGTCGGCCATGGTGTCATGCGCCGTGGTCAGGATGCTTCGGCGAGGGTCATACTTGTCGCCGACGATGATGCGGTCGATGTCGTATTCGAGGCCAGAGGCGTCGGGACCAACTGCCGCGATGAGGGTGACCCCTCTTGCGATGACCTCTTCGACAAAGCGAACAAGGGCAGCGTCATCCCGCACGGGAGAATGCAGCACTATGGCGGCGCAGTAGATCGGCGACGACCACGGATGCATGCCAATATTTGGCCTGCGACCATCCCATCGCAGGCGGAGGTTGCGCCGACGTGTCACCGCGCAGCGCGTCCGGACCGGCAGACGAACGCGTACGTACTCTCCTTTACTCTGCCACTGCGCGGTGGGCCGATCGTCCCAGCGCCGTGTCCAGATGCCGAAAAGCACCGACTCGGCCCGACGTTCGATCGCGCGCTGGCTGCGGAAGTTCACCAAGGCGATGATCTCCCTGGCGACCTTATCTTGATCCTTTGCCGGTATGGCGCGGACACAGTGGCCCGATCCATCCCCTATGCGATGCGACCGACGCCGGAGCTGCGCATTCGATACAGGTTTGACCCGACCGTTCGACCGCGTGCTCGTAGACTTTGGCAACAGCCTGTCGAAGTTCGTCGGATGCACCGGGCAGGCGGTAGTAGCAACGCAAGTAGCCCAGCTTCTCCTTGATCTGCCGCAGTTGGAACTGAACATCGACGCCAGCCAGCGCCGCGTCAAGCTCTCGCATCATGTCGCAGATCAACGGGTTCCACCCGCTGTCGTAGATATCCGCATCGAAGCACCGGGTTTGATCAAGCCAGGGGTATTCCCGCAGCTTGAGCACGCGCCGCGAAAGACCGCTCAGGGTCCAGGAATAATCACCACTTTCACCCATGCCGATCACCCTGCGGCCCGTCCTCGGCTCGACGTGGCTCTTCGACGCTCTCCGCTTGGAGCGACATGAGCAGCCTCTCGAATGCTTCCTCCAGAGTATCGTCTGCCTCAACGAGCCCGGTTGCTACGAGGAGGTCGAGGTGATCTGTTGTTTCATCGACCGCGCGCAGGACAGCGCTCTTCCATATGTTAAAGTCGAACGGCATGAGGCTCCTGTTGTTTTGGGTGATCGATATCAAACCAAGCAGCTCTTGGTTTTCCTCAGCAAAGCTGTACTATGAACATATCACAGGATGGTGAAATTGCCAGATAGCGAAGAGCACAATTTTAAGCCGCACCATCTCGAACGTCGCCGACAGATATGGCGCAAACTCATCGCAGAGGGTGTTCTGCAAGACAAACAATCTGCTGAGCTGACAGAGGATGATCTTGAAGCGATCGCCGTGCGCCTCTCGCTGGAAGATCACGCCGCCGCGGAGGGAATCAGCGTCGAGCAGATGTTCGGCGAGTGGCAGGACGATTCGAAGTTTGTACATGGGCCGTTTACGACTGAAGAGATGATGGAGTGGCTCGACAGGTCAAATGATGACGCGGACGAGGATGCGCGGTTTGGCAGGCCCGGAGGACATGCAGCTTCCTATTGGGTGACGCCCCACCATCACCAAATGGTTGACATACCCGCGTCCGGTTTCGTAACATACTGAAATCGTTCGATATTATCAGCGTTCCGGCATTTTGCGTCGGGCGTGTCGAGCGATCATTTCACATTTGGATTGATCATGAAAAAGCCTGCCACCGCCTCCGCCGCCCCCGGCGGCTGGGATCAATATCTTGCCCCCGCCCTCGGCAAGGAGATCGCCAAGCTCTTCGCCAAGCGCACCTCCAACCCTTTGAACGAGTTCATTGAGCGGGTGATCCGCCCGCAGCTCTTCAGCGGCACCGCCTATATTCCCGTCACCGACAACCCGAAGACGCCCGGTCGCAACCACCACTGGGCTGAGATGATTGCCAACGACACAGAGGTTGGTGAGGCGCACGGCATCGATGCACTCAGAGCGATGACGCTATTCGCCAACCAGCTTCTGGTCGCTCAGCCGACGATCGACGACGACCGCACCGTTGAGTACAAAGCGCCCTCCTTCCGGGTGTGTCGCGGGCGTTATCTCGTTCTTACACTTGAGTATGACGTATATAACCGCAAGTTCCTGGCCAATCAGATTTCATTAGTTATGTTCGTCAAGAACATGCTTGAATGCCCAATGGGTAAGTTCTACAAAGCGTGCTCAAAGTTCTCTGACTTTGCGGGACTTTCCGTCGTCTACGGCGGCAACAAGAGCCTGCACATTCATGTCGTCTTCGATACCACGTTGGCTCACGAGACATTCGCGCTTGGTAATCGCGCGCCCAGTGACCTGCGCCGTGGCTACATGCTGCTTTGGGATCGCATCCGCAAGCTCTTCGAGGACATGATCGACACCGGCGGTCACAGCGCCGACCGGAACCTCCGCGCGCCCGAGGCGTATCGGCGTCTGCCACATGGGACCAGGAAGGCTGATGAAGGGCATCTTCTCGGCATTCCGAAGGGAATGGAAGTTCCGCAGATCACGCTTTGGGAGATGTTTCGGAATCGTTCGGGCGGCGATGCCATGTTCATCACCCCCGACACCTTTACGCCAGAGCCAGACATCGAGAGTAAGAAGGTGCGTCGATATCGTGCCGGGCGCACCGGGCCGATGACGGCGGAGCAGGTGCGATACTGTGAGGACAGGCTGCGGAAGATGTTCTCAGGCTGGCCGCGCTTCAGCCACCTGGAGCAGAAGGGCGATCGCTACGAAGCACGCTTCCTCAACTCGCCGAGCGACAGCACGCCGTCGTCAGTGCTGAAGGAGGACTACAGGACGATCTTGCTCGTCGGCACCGACGCCGAGCAGGTCACATCGCCTACGCTGCCGATGTCCCTTGGCGACATGCTGCGGATGTTCCGCGAACAGATGCCCGGCGGCGCGCAGGCTCCGCGCGACGATCGCGACTTGAGCGAGGAGATGAAGTTCGTCCGCGTACTGGAAGATCGCTTCTCCACAAATGTCATCGACAAGGCGTCTGCCTACCGCGAGATGGAGAGCTTCCTCCTTGATACGGTTGCCGAGCTACCTTTGATGATGGTGGTCGGCCCCGAGGGGGCCAGCAAGACGACGACGCTGATGCGCGACTACCCCATCTCCGCCAAGCGGATGCGGGACCGTGGTGACAGCGAGCAGGGCATGTTCGCCTTCGCCGACTATAAGGCGGCTGAGCAAAAGTGCCAGAAGTTTAACGACTTTCATGCTCGCGGTCGCTTCATCGGCGTCGTAGTGCCGAGCTTCACCCGCCTCTACGAGGAGGCACGTGGTGAACTCAAGCTTCCCGAGATAACACGTGAGGATGCGATCACTGGCGGCCACCTCAATCTACTTGCAGCCATACAGGCTCAGCAGCCGCAGGTGCTCGACTTCTTCAAGGACATGCACGAGAAGCTGTGGGCGACGATCGGAATGAGGACGCCTGTGTTCTTCGTCGTGCATCAGACGATGCACTTCTGGAAGATGAACTCGCTCACCCGGTTGATGTGGGCGAGGTCATTCTACACAGAGCAGCAGGACTCAGAAGAAAGGTCGGCCTTGCTCCGCCAGGAGACCGTCATCGGCATCGCCGTGCACGATGAGATCAAGGTCGAGCACATCGTCGAGATGTGGCAGATTGAGGTTATCCGCTGGGTCAAGAAAGTCACGAGCCGGAAGCCATGGCAGGAGGGGCCTCGCGACCTCGCGAAGTGCTTGAAGAGCTTCAAAGCATTTGTTGGAACGAAGGGCCTGCCCGTCATCCGCGGACAGATGATCCCCGTGACCTTTGACGAAGTATGCCACATCGAGGGCTGGCTCAAAACCGATCCCGATCCGATCGTTGCTCGGGACTCCGGCGAGTACCAGATGAAGACCTTGTCGAAGGACGAGGACGGCGAGGAGCAGATCAACGCCTACGAGGCCGCGCACGGCGCCGAGTGGCGTGTCGACGAGCAGGATTGGTGGAACGGCCTTGCCCACCATGTCATCCTGCTGACAACCGAGAAGGTGCCGACGGCGCTCATTGATGCGACGACCTCGAAGTGGAACATCTTCGAGCTGCGGGCTCCGAGGATGCCGAAGGACGTGGTGCAGACGTATCCGCAGCGCTCAATCACTGGCGAGAAACTTCCAGTGATCTGCGCCGAGTTCCGCGAGCTGCATCCCGACACGTTCATCATCTCGAACAAGGCCAAGACGGTCATCAACTCGATGCCGCACGTGACCGCGCGTGGCAGCAACGACATGATCGGCAAGGATGTGATGCAGACGATGACCTACATGACGCCGTCGCAGTACGAGCGGCTCCAGGTGCTGAATGCCTGGACGGATCGCTCCGATCTCGTCGGCCTGCACCACATCGATGAGTTCAATCAGACGGCAGGGCGCAATCTCGGCTTCCGCTACCAGGAGGGCGTTACTCACACCTTGCTGATCAACCGTAGCCTGTTTCGTCTCCTCACCACCTCCTCGGCACTCTCCCACTCCCGCTACATCTGGCAGCCGCATCTCGACAAGGACCAGCGCCACGCCGCGAGGAAGGCTGCGGGTAGTTCGTCGTCGAGTCCGTCCTGAGCCTGTTTCCCCACGATCATCTCGGTCATGGTCGCGGTGATCGCGCGGGGGATGGTGGTGATGCGGTTCTTCTTGGGAGTTCGAGT
>CALMRL010000445.1 GCA_937873345.1 uncultured Beijerinckiaceae bacterium
GGTGTACCAGCGCCAGCGTCGACAGGAACTCGGGATCGCGCAGGGCGTGGAAGTACGGCCCATGCGAGCCGGCGAGCAGCAGGCCCTTGTAGACGATGGTTCGCGACGACATCGACACGGCGTAGTAGCCGGCGAAGCGCGGGTCCTTCTTCGCGATCACGGCCGCCGAGATCGCCTTGCGCAGCACGTAGAGGCGGCGCTCGAAGAGTTCGGGCGTGTCGTGTCCCGGCTCGCGGCCGACGAACAGCTGGCGGATGCAGGGCTCGCTCGCCACCACGCTATCGCCGAGCACCGTGGAGTCGACGGGCACGTCGCGCCAGCCGAGCAGCCGGAAGCCCTCCCTGGCGACGGTCTCCTCGGCGATCGCCTCGATATCGCGCCGACCCTCGGCGTCGCGCGGCAGGAACAGCATGCCGATGGCGTAGTCGCCGGGTTCGGGCAGGGTGATGCCGATCGCCGCCGCCTCGCGCTGGAAGAAGCCGTGCGGGATCTGGACGAGCATGCCGCAGCCGTCGCCGGCCTTCTCGTCGGCGCCGACCGCGCCGCGGTGGTCGAGGTTGAGCAGGATCTCCAGGCCCATGCGGACGATGTCGTGCGACTTCGCGTTGTGCATGTTGGCGACGAAGCCGACGCCGCAGGCGTCGTGCTCCTTCGTCGGATCGTACAGGCCATGGGCTTCCGGCACGAAGGGATCGCGCATCACGAAGTCGCGCCGAACGGACGGATCGAGCGGTGACTTCGGTTGCGGAGCGGGGCTGATGCGACCCACTTCGCCCTCGCCGACACCGTCGTCGCCCCGATCGAATGAACCCATCGACATATCTCGAAACACCTTCAGCGGCCGCGGGCGGCGGCCTGGTCGACCCGACATCGGGGACCGTGCAAGCCCGATGCCGATGAAGAGAATAAGAGCGGTTCCAAGTCAACGTGACGCCGCGCGGCACCTCGGCGCGGCACCTTCGCGGGCCACCTGCACGGGCCATCTGGGCGCGGCTCGCCGGCGAGCGACATGGGGCGCCGTCGGCCCGGAAGCGATGCCCCGGACGTCGCGGCGGCCCACCCGGCAAGGGCCTGTTAAAGGAACGGGTACAGGCTGCGGACGCCTCCGATCGAGTCCGCGGGCGACTGCGGCTGCGCTGCAACAGGCCGCGGAAAGGCGCCCCGCGCGGCCTCCGCCTATCGCCTTTTCGCCTCATTTGCTGCCGAGGTTCCCCGCTGAACGGCTGGGGGCAGTCGGGGGATTTTCGTGATGCAGCACGCACATCGGCCGGTCGGCCGCAGGGATGGCCGGATTTCGCGCGCGGCTCTCCTCGCCGCCGTGATCGCCATGCCCGTGCTCCTTCCGGCCAGCCTCTCGGCGGAGGTGATGGACCCGCTGCACGGCTACGGCTTCGACGGCAATCCGCTCGCCGGCGCCGCGCCGCAGCGCGCCCCGCGTGTCCGTGACTATCCTTACCGCGAGGACAACGGCGGCGACCGTCCGCAGCGTCCGCAGATCGCCGTGGCGTCCCCGAACCGCATCCGCGCCGTCGCCGCCCAGGAGGGCTATCGCCTCGCGACGATGCCGCATCGCCGCGGCCGGACCTTCTTCGCCCTCGCCGAGAACGGCGACGGCCACCGTTTCGAGCTGATGTTCAACGCCTTCTCCGGCGCCATCATCGCGCAGCGCGACCTCGGCCCCGTGGCGGTCGCCAAAGCCGAGGGTCAGAAGGCGGACGGCCAGAAAGCCAATGCCGAGAAGGTGGTCGCCGAGGCTGCCGCGAGCGGGCAGGCCGCCGCCCCGGCCGACGAGGCCATCTCCGCCGATGTCGCCGCCGCCCGCGCCGAGGTCGAG
>CALMRL010000446.1 GCA_937873345.1 uncultured Beijerinckiaceae bacterium
CTCGCCGAGGGCGTTGCGCACGGTGGTGCGCCCCACGCCGGCCAGCGCCGCGATCTCCGGCTCGGCCGGCGCCAGGGCGCGGGTCAGCGGCCGGATCGCGAACAGGATCAGGAGCACCGCCACGGCGAGCACCGTGAGCGCGTTGATCGCCGTGCCGGACTGGCGCATCAGCACGTCGGTGATCGAGGGCGCCGGCACGGGATCGAGGTCGTGGCCGACCTCCGCGAAATCCTCGGCCAGCACCTTGATCGTGTCGCCGCGGTCCTTGCGCAGGCCGGCCGCCGAGGCGACGAGGCTCTCGATGTCGGCGATCTTGGCGGCCAGCGCGGCCGGCGTCTTCGCGGCCTCGCCGAGCGAGGCGCGGTTGACCAGCACCGCGATCGACAGATGGTCGACGCCGTAGCCGCCGCTGACGGTCGTCACGACCTTGGAGGACAGCTCGTAGTTCGTCAGCTCCTCGCGCTTCGACGAGTCGTTGTTGGACGAGCGCGAGTCGCCCTCCGACTTCGAGCCGGAGGCCGGCAGCGCCGAGGTGACGGAGGTGGGCGCCTGGCTCGTGGCGTTCTGGGTGGTGGCGTTCTCCTTGACGACGCGGGTCGAGCGTTCGACGCGGCCGTCGGGGTTGTAGGTCGTCTCGTTGGTCTGCCGGGCGTCGGTGTTGAGCTTCGCCACCACGCTGGTCTGGAAGTTGTGCAGGCCGAGGTAGGGCGTCAGCTCCTTGCGGATGTTGTCGCCGATGTCCTTGGCCACCGTCTTCTCCAGCCCCAGCATCTTGCCGGGCGCCGCGTCGTCCGCCTCGCCGCCGGCGGTGAGCAGCGAGCCGGCGGTGTTGAGCACGGTCACCTCGTCGACCGTCATGCCCGGCACGGCCGCCGCGACGAGGTGGCGGATCGCCTGCCCCGTGCGGGTGTCGGCGATGGCATCGGTGCGGATCATCACCGAGGCTGAGGGCGGCTGCCGGGCGCGGCGGAACGAGCCCTCGTCGGGCAGCACGATGTGCACGCGGGCGGCGCGGATGCCGTTCATCAGCTGGATGGTGCGGGCCAGCTCGCCCTCGGTGGCGCGAACCCGCGTCACGTCCTGCATAAACGAGGTGAGGCCGAGCGATCCCAGCTTATCGTACAGCTCGTAGCCGGAGTTGGCGGAGTGCGGCAGGCCCTTTTCCGCCAGAAGCATCCTGGCGCGGGCCGTCTCGGCGGGCCTGACCTTGACCGAGGCGCCGTCGCTGGCGACGTCGAAGGGGATGCCGGCCTCGGTGAGCGCCTGGCCGATGCCGGCGACGTCCTGCCGGTCGAGGCCGGCGTAGAGCGTCTCGAAAGCCGGGCGGCTGAGATAGAAGCCGCCGAAGCCGACGATGGCCGCCACCGCGACGCCGACGGTGCCGAGCGCCGCGAGCCGGCGCCAGCCGAGCCGGGCGAGGTTGGCGAGGAGGAGTTGCAGCTGGTCGGGAAGGTTCATGCCGGCGCGGGGATCGGGGCCTGGGGAGGCCTCGACCTTGCGCGGGCAAGCTTGCGCGGGGG
>CALMRL010000447.1 GCA_937873345.1 uncultured Beijerinckiaceae bacterium
GACGCGCTCAGGCGCGGCGGGCACGAACTGCAGGCCGTCGGCACTGCTGCCGGGCACGGCGAAGAAGCAGCCGCCCGGCTGGACGCGGCGGCTGTCGCTGGCGAGGCCCGCCACCTCGATCCAGCCGAGCGGCGAGGGCACCTCGGGGAGGAGGAGGCTGAGACGCGTCAGTGCAGGCCCTCCTTCGAGTGCTGGGGCACGTTGGCCTGCCCATAGCCCATCCGGGCCAGCAGCGGGAAGGGCATCGGCGGCAGCTGGATCTGCGGCGGCATGTTGAGCAGCGGCGCCACGCGCTCGATCACCTTGCCCGTCACCTCGCCCGAGTTCCAGGCGGCGGTGTGGTAGCCGTAGGTGCCCGGCACCGCCTGCGGCTCGTCCATCAGCGCGAGGAACAGGTACTTCGGGTGGTCGGCCGGCAGGATCGCCATGAAGGTGGTGAACACCTTGTCGTGATCGTAGTGCCCGTGCACCAGCTTGTCCGCCGTGCCGGTCTTACCGCCGATGAAGTAGCCGGGGATGTTGGCGTTGCGCGCCGAGCCGACCTCGGCGTTGAGGCGCATCAGGTAGCGCAGCGACTCCGACACCTCGGGGCGCACCACGCGCTCGGCGTTGGCGCGGGCATCCTCCTCCGAGCGCTTCAGGAAGGTCGGGGTGATCAGCTGACCGCCGTTGACCAAGGCGCCGACCGCCATCAGCGCCTGCAGCGGCGCCACGTTGAGCCCCTGGCCGAAGGCGATGGTGATGGTGTTGAGTTCGCTCCAGTGCCTCGGCACCAGCGGCTCGGCGGATTCCGGCAGCTCGGTGCGCAGCCGCGTCAGCTGCCCCATCTTGCGCAGGAAGGCCTGATGGCCGGAAACGCCGACCATCATCGCCATCCGCGCCGTGCCGATGTTGGAGGAGTGCACGAACACCTCCGGCACGGAGAGCATGCGGTGCTCGGCGTGGAAGTCGTGGATGGTGAAGCGGCCGAAGCGCAGCACGTCGCGGGCATCCAATTGCGAGCGCAGCGTCACCTTGTTGGCCTCCAACGCCATCGCGATCGAGATCGCTTTGAAGGTCGAGCCCATCTCGTAGACGCCGACCGAGAGGCGGTTGATGGTGTTGGGGTTGAGGGCGTCTGCCGGCTGGTTCGGGTCGAAGTCCGGCAGGGATGCCATCGCCACCACCTCGCCGGTGTTGACGTCGAGGATCGCGGCGGCGCCCGACTTCGCCTTGAACTTCTCGATGCCCTTGGCCAGCTCGTCGCGCACGGCGTAGGTGGCGCGGAGATCCAGCGAGGTGGTGAGCGGCTTGAGGTCGGTCGCCGCGACCTTGAAGCCCATGCCGGTCAGGTCGGAATAGCCCTGGTTGTCGATGTACTTCTCCAGCCCCGAAATGCCGACGCCGTCGAGGTTGGCGAAGCCCAGCACGTGGGCGGCGATCGGCCCGTTGGGGTAGACGCGCTTGTTCTCGGGGAGGAAGCCGACGCCGGGCAGGCCGAGGTGGAACACCTCCTGCTGCTCCTTTGGCGTCACCGCCCGCTTCACCCAGACGAAGCCCTTGCGCGACCCCAGCTTGCGGCGCAGCTCGGCGGCGTTGACGTCGGGGAGCGCCGCGGTGAGCAGCTCCACCGCCTCGTCCTTGTCGACGAGGCGGCGCGGCTCGGCGAAGATGCTCATCACCTTGATGTCGGTCGCCAGCACCTCGCCGTTGCGGTCGAGGATGTCGGGCCGCGCCGCCGCCACCGAGTCGGAGCCGGCGACGCGCACGGCGTCCGCCGATTCCGGTTTCAAACCGAAGGCGACGAGGCGCAGGATGATGGTGGCGAACAGGGCCGTGAAGGCGAGCGCCACCATCCGCGTGCGCTTCGGCGTCTTGTCGAGCCGCGCCTCGAACAGCCGCCTGGCGAAGGCGAGCGGGCTGAAGCGCGGCCGCGGCGCCCCCGCCCCGGCGTAGGACTCGGCCTGCCCGGCGTAGGGCTCGGCTTGCGCGTGCGGCGCGGGGGTCGGCTGGCCGGCGTCGTCGGGATGCATCAGCGTGCGGCCTTCGCCTGGGGGGATGACCTGTCGGAGGACCTGTCCGCGACCCTTGGCTTCTTTGCCGCCGGCGTCGCCGAGGTCTTCGCGGTCGGCGTGGCGGTGGAGGGCAGCGAGCCGGTGACCGCGTCGGAAGGCGTCGCCGTCGGCTCGGAAAGGCCGAGGTCATCGAGCTTGCGGGCGATCGCGTCGCCGCGCTGCGCCTTGTCCGGCAGCGCGTTGAGGGGCACGATCTGGTCGAGCTTCAAGGGCTGCAGCGGCAGCAGCTTCTCGGTCAGCGCCTGCATCCGCTCGGGGCGGGTGAGGTTGGCCCAGTCGGCGCGCAGGATGCCGATCGCGTCCTGTTCGGTCTTGATCTCGAGCTTGAGGCGCGTCACCGTCTCGGCGCGCAGGATCGTCTGGTACTTGATGGAATAGGCGTAGATCGCCGAGGCGACGAGCGCCGCGATCGCCGCGATGTTGAGCAGGCGGATCAAGGCTTTCTCCCGCGCCGGGGTGTCGGCTTGGCCGCCGCTTTTTCGGCCGGCAGCGAGGCCAGCTCGATCAGCGAGGCCTCCAATGCCAGGGCGGGGGCGGCGGTGCGCACCCCGACCCTCAGCTTCGC
>CALMRL010000448.1 GCA_937873345.1 uncultured Beijerinckiaceae bacterium
AACCAGTGGGTGACGCGGTCGACCTGGGCCTGGATCGGCAGCTTGGCGCCCTGCGCCGCCTCCACCGTGCGGATGATCTGCGCCAGCACCGTCTCGGCGCCGACCTTCTCGGCGGTGAAGGCGAAGGCGCCGGTGCCGTTCACCGTGCCGCCGGTGACGCGATCGCCGGCCGATTTGGCGACGGGCATCGCCTCGCCCGTCAGCATCGACTCGTCGACATCGGAGGAACCGTCGCGCAGGACGCCGTCGACCGGCACGCTCTCGCCGGGGTGCACCCGCAGCACGTCGCCGGCGCGGACCAACTCGAGCGCGGTCTCGACGAAGCGGCCGTCGCGCTCGACGCGGGCGATGCGCGGGCGCAGGTTGACGAGGCGCTCGATCGCCGCGCCGGTGCTGCGCTTGGCCCGCGCCTCCAACGTGCGGCCGAGCAGGATCAGCACCACGATCGCCGCCGCCGCCTCGAAGTACACGTCCGCAGCCCCCCGTGGCAGCAGGGAAGGCGCGAAGGTCGAGACGGTGGAATAGGCCCAGGCCGCGGTGGCGCCGAGCACCACCAGGGAGTTCATGTCCGGCGCGCGATGCCATAGCGCCGGCAGCCCGGCGCGGAAGAAGCGTAGGCCGGGGCCAAACAGCGCCGCCGTGGTCAGGACGAAGGAGACGACGCGAAGCCACCAGCTCGCGGCGCCGTGATGAGCGTCCAAGAGATGCGCACCGAAGAGATGGCCGCCCATCTCGATCAGGATCACCGGCACGCACAGGGCCGCGGCGACGGCGAGGTCGCGCTTGAGGTGGGCGTACTCGTCGGCCTTGGCGGCGGCGCGGTCCTCGCGCGAGCGGTCGGCAAGCCCGCTGGCCTTGAAGCCGGTCGTCGCCACGGCCTCGGCGAGCGCCCGATCGAGAGCGTCGGTCTCGACCCACGATTGCGCCTCGATCGTCGCGCGCTCGGTCGCCAGGTTGACGGCCGCCGCGGATACGCCCGGCACGGCGGCGAGCGCCGCCTCGACGCGGCGGACGCAGGAGGCGCAGTGCATGCCCTCGACGCCGATCTCGACGCGACGCGGCGGGGCGACGAAGCCGGTCCTCGCCACCGCCGCGACGACCTCGCCGAGCACCTTCGCGCGGTCGACATGGGGCTCCAGCACCACGTCGGCGCGCTCGCCGGCGAGGTTCACCACAGCGGAGGCGACGCCCGACACGGCGGCGAGCGCCGTCTCGACGCGACGGACGCAGGAGGCGCAGTGCATGCCGGTGACGGCGAGGGTGGCGGAAGGCGATCCGACCGGGTGCGGTGCGGGGACGGCTTGGTTCATCGCTGATCTCCTCCTTCGATATGGGAAGATCGGCGACGAGTTGAAGCGGACTGAGCCGCCCTACTTCTGCGCCGTCAGCTGCGCCCCGGCGTTCGGCGCATGGGTCAGCAGTTCGTCGATACGGTCGCGCTCCTTCGTGAACTGCGCCAGCATCTTGCCGTCGAACTCGCGGGTGCGGGCGAGCTTCACCTTCATCGGGTCGACGAAGCGGCCGTTGATCAGCACCTCGTAATGAAGGTGCGGGCCGGTGGCGAGGCCGGTCTGGCCGAGGTAGCCGATGGTCTGGCCCTGCCGGACATGGACGCCGGCGGCGATGCCGCGGGCGAAGCCGGAAAGATGATTGTAGGTGGTCACGTAACCGTTGGCATGGGCGAGTTCGATGCGCCGCCCGTAACCCGAGCTCCAGCCGGCGGCCTGCACGGTGCCGTTGCCGGCGGCGAAGATCGGCGAGCCGATCGGGGCGGCGAAGTCGACGCCGGTGTGCGGGCGCGCGTAGCCGAGGATCGGATGGAAGCGGTAGCCGTAGCCCGAGGTGATCTTGAAGTTCAGCATCGGCGCGCGGACCAGGAACTTGCGCGTCGACTTGCCGCTGGCGTCGTAGTAGTCGACCGAGCCGTCGTCGGGCGCCTGGAAGCGGTAGTACCGGTAGGTCTCGCCGCGCGTGGTGATTGAGGCGTAGAGCAGCTGGTTCGGCCCGCCCTCCTCCTCGGCCGCCTCGTAGAAGGCTGTGAAGGTGTCGCCGCCGCCGACCGCGCGCTGGAAGTCGACGTCGTTGGCGAAGATGCGCACGAGATCGTCGATGATCGGCTTCGGCATCTCCTGCTTCAGCGCCGTCTCGTAGAGCGCGTTGTAGAGGCGCATACCGGCGGCATCGTCGTCTTCGTCATCGCCTTTCGGCTTGGCGGCGGGCGCGGCGCCGGCCGAGCCGGCGAGGCGGACGTAGGTGCCATCGTCCTTCAGCGCGATCGTGGTCTCCAGCGTCTCGTCGGCGTAGACCTGCAGCCGGGCGAGCGCGCGGGGCTGCGCCGGCACGTCGGTATCGGTGAACTGCAGCTTCAGGCGGCGCCCCTCCGGCACCGCCGGCTGGCCGTCGCGCCCGGCGAGGTCGCGCAGCACGGTGACGATGGTGGGGCGGCTGACGCCGGCGTTGAGAAGCAGGTTCGGCAGCGACTCGCCCGAGTGCAGGGTGACGAGCTTGTCGTCGGAAGGCTGGCCGCCGGCGGGCGTCGTGGCGCGCGGCACCACCGTCTCGTTCTCCGGCACCATCCGCACCACGATGGATGAGAACGGCGAGTGCGCGCCGAAGCCGTCGGTGGCATAGGCCAGCGCCTCGGCGGCGTTGGCGCGGCTCGTCCGCATTAGCAGAAGCTGGGAGGGCAGCACGAAAGGCCGGTTGCCGGCGGCGAGCGAAGACTTGATGTGCTCGGCGACCTGCGCCTGCACCTCATCGGCCGAGAGAGATACATCGGGCGACAGCGTCTGCGCGGAGAAATCGCGGTCGGTCCAGGAGAACTCGGCGTCGTCCTGCTGCGGCTCGGGCTGCGCCTCGACCGGGGCGCGGGCGTCGGCCAGCACCTTCAAGGGATTGAACGGCGGCACCTCGTCGGCGAAGCCGGCGGTGGCGGTGAGCAGCGTGGTCTCGACGCGAGCGAAACCGTGCATCCGCAGCACTTCCTTGTCGCCGGAGCGGGTCGGCGTGGCGACGCGGAACTCCTGCTTGGCGGCGACGATGTCGACCGGCTTCACCAGCCGGTCGCCCTTGTGCGAGTTGAGGCCGGTCTCGCCAGCCTCCTTGACCACCGGCACGGCGGGGATCGGATCCTCGGCGAAGTGCGCCTCGCGGTCGAGGGCGGCGTAGATGGTGGAACCGATCAGGGCCGCGCCCATCAGGCCGGTGAGGCAGGTGCCGAGCAGCCAGCGCAGCGAAACCCGCCGGCGATCGTAGAAGGCTTGGCGCTCACCGCCGAGGGTAATGGGTGGCTCGACGCCCTGGTCGAGGGTCAGGGCGTGCCGGCTGGCGTATGGGCTGAGGCGAAGCGTCTGCGTCCACACGTGAGCCTTCGCCCTCCCATCCGGCTCGCCGCACTCGGCCCTCGGCTCTCGCGACGAACCTCGGGCGCAACGCTTGTCCGGGGCTGATGCGGCCGGCCCAACCATCCCGCGCGGCGACGGACCATTCCGTGCCTCGACATGGGGCGACGAGTTTGTTGCAATTGCGGCGCGCCGTTCAGCATGCCGGTGTGCGGCCCATCGGCCGGGCTTGCCGCTCGCGGCTCGGGCCGCTAAGCAGCCGACGTCGCTTTTTGCAAGTGAAATCAAGGTCGCGCAATCACGGTCACCAAATCAAGGTCCGGATCGCCGCCGCCCTCGCGCGGCGCAACCGCTGGCCACCGGTCAGACTTGCGAGCCGCGGGTCACGAGGAGTGTTCCATTCTCAACCGTCGCACGATCATCAAGGGCGCCGCCGCAGGCTTGGGCAGCGTCGCGGCGACGAGCATCGCCGCCGCGCAGACGGCGCGCCCGCCCGGCGGCCGGTTCTCCTTCGCCGACGTGGTCAACAGGGCGACGCAGCTCGCCTCGGTCCCCTTCGAGGGGCAGCTGCCGCCGTTGCCCGACGAGCTGAACAAGCTCGACTTCGACGCCTGGCGGCAGATCGAGTTCCGCTCGGCGAAGCCGCTCCTCGGCGCGCAGGGCTCGCAATTCCACCTTGAGCTGTTCCACCTCGGCCATCTCTACAAGCGGCCGGTGGTGGTCAACACCATCCGCGACGGCATCCCGACGCCGGTCCCCTACCAGTCGAGCGAATTCAATTACGGGACGACGAAGTTCAGCAAGCCGCTGCCGGTCAACCTCGGCTTCGCCGGCCTGAAGATCCTGACGCCCCTGAACAGCCCGAAGCAGTTCGACGAGTTCGTCACCTTCGTTGGCGCCTCATACTTCCGCTTCCTCGGCCGCGGCCAAGCCTACGGCCTGTCGGCGCGCGGCCTCGCGCTCGCCGGCGGCACAAACGAGGAGGAGTTCCCCTTCTTCCGCGAGTTCTGGATCGACACGCCGGGCGCGGGCGCGACCAGCCTGACGATCTACGCCCTCCTCGACTCGTCGGTGGCGACCGGTGCCTACCAGTTCAATTGCTCGCCGGCGCAGAACAGCACCGTCGACGTCGCCGTGACGCTTGTCCCGCGCCGCTCCGGCGTGAAGGTCGGGATGTGCCCGCTGACCTCGATGTTCGACCTCGGCGAGAGCCAGAACAAGCCGCGCAGCGAGTTTCGGCCAGAGCTGCACGACTCCGACGGGCTGCTGATCCACACGGGCTCGGGCGAGTGGCTTTGGCGGCCGCTGCGCAACCCGCCCGACGTCGCCAAGACCTCGACCTTCACCGACCGCGACGTGTTGGGCTTCGGGCTTCTGCAGCGCGACAGGGTCTTCACGCACTACGAGGACATCGACCTCGCCTATCAGTTGCGCCCCTCCTACTGGGTGGTGCCCAACGGCAAGTTCGGCGACGGCCACGTCGAGCTGTTCGAGATGCCGACCACCGGCGAGACCAACGACAACATCGTCGCCTCCTGGGTGCCGGCCGCCGACCCGCAACCGGGCAAGCCCTTCAACTACGGCTACACCATCACCTCGGCGCTGAACTTCGACGATCTCGCCGGCAACGGCAAGGTGACGGCGACCTTCCAGACGGAAGCCCGCGCGCTCGGCTCGGGCGAGCCGGACCTGCCGAACGTCCGGCGCTTCATCGTCGACTTCACCGGCGGCGACCTCGCCTACTATCGCAGCGATCCCTCGCCCGTCGGCGTGGTCGCCTCGACCAGCCTCGGCAAGGTGCTGCACGCCTACACCCAGTTCAACCCCTATACCGATGGGGTGCGCGCGATGATCGACGTCGAGGTGCCGGCCGGGCAGACGGCGAACCTGCGCGCTTTTCTCAAGGCCGGTCCGACCACGCTGACCGAGACCTGGACCTATCCCTGGGAGGCGCCGGCGCAGACGTCGGGGACGGCTGCGCCGGGGGTGCCGAGCAAGTAGGTGGAGCGCTCGGCGGCACGGTCGAGCCCCACAAGCCTTCAGGCCAGCGACGCGAACGCCTCGATGTCGAACGCCAGCACCTCGCGCAGCAGGGCGACGAAGGCGTCCGCCCCGTGCTCTGCGATCGCTTCCCCGATTAATGCCGTCGCCGCCGTCGCATCACCTACCACCCCCGCCGGGTTGAGGTCGGAGCTGAGCCAGCCGAAGCCGGTCGGGCGGCCGAAGGCACGCAGCCAGGCGTGGTCACGCTCGATCGCCCCGGCACGCGAGGGGAAGTCGGCGAGCGCCGCCATCCGCACCAGTTCCGGGCGGAAGGCCAGCATCAGCGCCGTCTCCACCAATCCACCGTGGATGCCGTGGGCGCGCTCGGCCTCGGACACAAGGCCTGGCGGCAGGCCGAGGCGCGACCACGAGGCGTGGACAGCGAACAGGCCGTGCCGCGCGCGGGCCTCCAGCGCCAGCAGGTCGATGACGCCTGAGTTGCCGCCGTGCGCGTTGACGATCACCAGCCGGCGGCAGCCGGCGCGGGCGACGTCGGCGATCAAGGCTCCCCAGGCGTCGAGCGCGGCGCGCGCCGGCAGGCTCAGCGTGCCGGGAAAGCCGGCGTGCTCCAGCGAGCAACCGACCGCCTGCATCGGCAGCACCACCGCCGGAAGGTCGGCCGGCAGCCGCGCCAGCACCCGGTCGAGATAGCCCTGCGCGATGAACGCGTCGGTGCCGAGCGGCAGGTGCGGCCCGTGCTGCTCGGTCGCCGCCAGGGGCAACACGGCGACGATATCGGTCATGTCAGCCGCGGCGAGGTCGGCGCTCGTCAGCTCGCCCCACAGCTGGGAGGGGAGCCGCACGACCATCTCAGCGGTGGCGGCGGCGAACGGTGAACACGATGCGCTTGCGGCCGCCGGAACTACGGCGGATGCCGCTGCGGCGGCTGCCTCGCCCGCGGAAGCAGGTG
>CALMRL010000449.1 GCA_937873345.1 uncultured Beijerinckiaceae bacterium
ATGCCGCACGCTCCCAGGATCGTAGGCCCTCGGCTTGACCCATCCCGCCGTCGCTGGCTAGGGGGACGCGATGCCCGAGCCGCACCTTACCGCGTTTCGCGTCTACTACGAGGACACGGACTTCTCCGGCTTCGTCTACCACGCCGGCCATCTCCGCTTCTTCGAGCGCGGGCGCACCGAGTTCCTACGCGCCGCGGGGGTGACGCAGTCGGCGCTGCACAGCGGCGGCCCGGGCGTGCTGTTCGTGGTCAGTCGCATCGAGATCGACTACCTCCGTCCTGCCGGCATGGACGACCTGCTGACGATCGCGACGCGCGTCACCGAAGCACGCGGGCCGATGGTGCGGATGGCGCAGGAGATGTCGCGCGAGGCGACCGTGCTGAGCCGCGCCGCCGTGACGATCATCGCCGTGCGCGACGGCCGCCCGGTGCGCCTGCCGGCCGAGGTCCGCGAGGCGATGGAGCGACTAGCTGAGGGATAGCGCAGGATATGTTCCCCGGCGGTCGCCGCTTCGGGCGCGCGCGGCCCCTGGCGCGACCGGGCGATCTGCCCTATCTTGAACCCGCGGTGCTGCGGGGTGCGTGTTGGATTTGTATTCCCGGGGCCTTATCGATCTCAAGGGAGCTGTCCCTGGCCTTGCCCGTGGGCTCGGTCATATGGCGCCCACCTACGTTGTAGGTTCCCGGGGTCGATGTCCCACGGCCACTGTGGCCCGCACCTTTTCTCTCGCAATCCCTCTCGTCTCCGCGGCGTGAGCGGCGTCGCCAAGTCGTCGATGCGCGCCGCCGGCCTCGACCATCGCGCCGGCATTCCCCGCGAGGCGGCGGATGCCTTTGCGGCGCGGCTTGCCCGACTCGGTCCAGAGCTGGCACGCGCGCATGGCGCTGCGGCCGTCTCCGCCTACGCCTCGATCGGCGACGAGGTCGGAACCGCGCCGCTGCTCGCCGCGCTGCACGAGGCGGGGTTCAGCGTCGGCCTTCCCGTCACGGGCAGGCGCGGCACGGCGCTCGCGTTTCGCCGCTGGCATCCCGATGTCGCGATGGTAAGCGGTCGGATGGACATCCCGGAGCCGCCCCCCGATGCCGAGGCGGTCGTGCCCGACCTGCTGTTCGTGCCGCTCGCCGCCTTCGACCGCCGCGGCCACCGCATCGGCTACGGCGCCGGCTTCTACGACCGCACGCTCGCTGCGCTGCGCCGGCAACGGAGCGTCGTCGCTGTCGGCGTCGCCTTCGCCGGGCAGGAGGTGCTGTTCGTCCCGGCCGAGGCGCACGACGAGCCGCTCGACTTCGTCGTGACCGAGAAGGACATGATCGCCTGCGCGGGGGCGACCTGATGCGCCTGCTTTTCGTCGGCGACGTGATCGGCCGCAGCGGCCGCGCCGCGGTCGGCGCCGTGCTTCCCGAGCTGCGGCGGCGCTGGTCGCTCGATTGCGTCGTCGTCAACGGCGAGAACGCCGCCGGCGGCTTCGGCATCACCGAGTCGATCTGCACCGAGCTGCTCGACGCCGGCGCCGATTGCGTGACGCTCGGCAACCACTCCTTCGACCAGCGCGAGGC
>CALMRL010000450.1 GCA_937873345.1 uncultured Beijerinckiaceae bacterium
CCCCTGAGAGAACTTCGATCAAGTCAGCGCAGCCGCCGGGGGCATAGCAGGCCACTCCGTAAGGGTGCTTGGCGCGGCAACGATGCAAAGTTCCGGTACGGTGGAGGAAGGCGTGCACGAGCGAGTCAACCGCGATCATCCCGGCGCCGGCGGTGACCCAGCGGTCGCGGCCGGGATCTCCGGCGAGCAAGATGTCGCTGAGCACCATCGACCAGACCTTCGGGCCGATGCCATCGACCTCGCAGAGAGGTTCCAGCACCGCCCGCCGCAGCGTCGCGGCACGATCGGGTGCGCCGATGCCGGGATCCGCGGCAGCAAGACGCCCGTCGATCCAGCCGACGAGGTCGCCGTCGCACACGTCGCGAAGGAACAGCCATAGCGAGACGGCGGCAACGGCAAGGCCGCCCTTGCGCGCCGGCAGCTGCGTCACCGGACAGCCTTCGATATGGTCTGGCTCGGCACAGTGGAACTCGGCCTTCCTGAAGCCGCAGCCGGCGTAGCGCCAATACGTCCGCAACCGCGGGCATGAGGGGCATGTCCCAAGAGCATCGGCGACCATCTGCCAGGTCGCAGTGCCGGCGCGCCGGGCGAACGTCTCGGCGGCGTGGTCGCTGATCCCCTGCAGGGCGGCGCGAGGCAACATCCAGTCGAAGAGCGCAGCCGTGTCGCGGGCGGCAACGGCCTCCTGAACACCGTCGAGCCGCAGCCGGTCAGCGATCTCGCCGATGAAGCCCCGCGGCGCGAGCAGCAGCACGGGGCGGGTGACGGCGAGCAGGTGCTCCCGCACCTCGCGGGTGAACTTCATCGGCGGTGCTCGTGCTGCGACAGCCGCGGCGTAGCAAACCGCCAACGGGTCCCGTCAAGCGTGCGCAGGGCACCACGGCGGTGAAGGCGCTGGAGCTGCGAGCACGGGCCGTGGACTCGCCAACAGCCTGAGGCCGAGCCGGCCCCAGGCGCGTAGCCTCGAAGCGGCGGTACCGGAGGCTGCCATTCTTGGTGCGGCGGATGCGAACGTCGAAGAACTCGTCCTCCTCAAGCTGCATCGCTTCGCCAAAAAGATGCGGCTTCGACAGAACCTCGAGCGGCAGCAGGCCCTCGGTGCCATCGGCATACCGCTGTGATCGAACGCCCGCCGCCCCTGCCGCGGGCTTGCCGCTGATCGACGTCGCGGGGCACTGATCCTCTTCGCCGCCGTCGATGCTGAACTCATCTTCATCAGGCGCAGGATCGCAGCCGCTGGCGTCGTAGCCATGCGCCGTCGCGGCCGGCATCGGGGTCAGCCCCAGCTGCCGGCGATCGTCCTCGACCTCCCGGAGATCGTCGCCCTCACCCGCGTCCTCATACTGTTGGCAGAACCATCTTCGCAACGGCGCGAAGCCGCCGCGCTCGACGAGGGCGGCCAAAACCTGCTCGGCGGTCCAGCCGGCGTCATAGGCCCCCCGTAGCGCCGCCGCCTGCACCTGCGCGCGGTCACTATCCTCACCGTGGCGATCATCACGCTGGAACTGGAGGACGTGCAAGAGGAGGTGCTTCGGGTTGGGCCGGTAGCCGTGGCCGAAAAAGGGCTTCAGGTAGAGCTGCTGCACCTCACATGGCCGTTCGCGTAGCCATAGCGCGAAGGCGAAGGCGACCGCCGCAATCTCCCACTCGCGCCGTCGGCTGGAGTGGTGCTGCGCCCGGCTCAGCTCAAGAGCCTGCCATGGATCCTCGCCAAGCGCGTGCATGAGGTGTTCGAAGGTGATCTGTGACATTGCGGTTGCAATTTCCTGTTTTACCGCCTTTTAATTGGGGAGCGCATAGCCTATTTCGTAATTATAAATCTCTTTACGTCATGATCTGTGATGTAATTTTTTATCATCAGCAACGCCTCCATTGTTCGTGAAGCAATGCGTGCTTGGCACGGCGCCAACATCGAAGTGGCGTATGCCGCGATCGACGTCAGAATGACGTCGTTGTCGCTCGATGCGGCAGGTAGCAGTACTAAGGAGAGGTGGGCAACGGCATGGCGCCGAGCATAGGGCAGGCTGGACAGCTTCCGCTGCCATCATGAGCCCAGGGCGCGGTTACGCGTAGCAGGGAAGCTCGGCGAGGAAATTCTTCAGGGCGCTGTTCGGTTCGTAAACGGTACCTTGCCGCTCCAAGTAAATAGGGCGACAAGGGCTTGTCAATGCAAGCGAGCTAAATTAGTTATTCATCCTAACTCGTGATACGTCTATGCAATACATCCTGATGTTGCCGCGGCAGATCGAGTTTGGCGACTTGATGCTCAGCTTGGGCGTATTCCCGCCCTCGGTGCGAGCGCGATTTAATCGACGAAGATCCTGCATCAGGTGGCAATGATCAGGAAACTCCTGCTGAAACCGCTCCGTCGGTACCAAGAACCAATAATTCTCGCCCTGGGGAAGACGGAAGCCGGGGGTGGCGCGGCACTGATCATCGTCGAGCGGCATCGTGAGATCCTTCACGGCGACGAGGTCTTCGCGATGGCGGCGGCCGTAAGCCAGGACGCGCTTGAGAGGGTCGGGCTTGGCGAAACGCTGACGATGCAAGGCAAGGACGGTCCCCTCGATTGGATGACGGCGCCCGACAATGCCCCATTTCTGGGCGATGAAGCCTGCCACCGCAATCAGCGCGAAGGTCTTGTCGACGCGGACCGAGCCCGAAGGCGTCATCTGACCAAGCGCCTTCGCAAAGAGAAATTGCAGGGAGGCGCGGAAGCCCGCCTCATCCTTCGCCACCTCGGCGACGAGACGCTTGATGAAGGCTCGTCCCAAGACGCCGTAGTGCTCGCTGGCCAGTTGAGCGATGGCCTCGACATCCTCACGAGAGAGACCGGTTGCGTCAGCCTCCGCATCGACCGTCAAGGTGATGGCGCGAGAGCGGAGTGCGTCGGCGACCTTTCCCGTGCCGGCAAGCTCGGCCAGAGGCGTATTGCTCGTGCTGATCGTCACAAGATATGTCGGCGAAGGTGCCGCGTCACCAAACCTTCGGCGTCCATCGGTTGTCGCCAGCTTCCAAATCGCGCGTTTGATCGTCGACTTCTGTTCGCCTGCGCTGGAACCTGCAAGCTCGGCTTCATCAAGAGTCAGGAGACCGTCGGCGTGTTCGAGCTTCAGCACATCGATTTCAGCTGGAGAATGGTCCCACTGCTCGGCGCCGCCGATATTGGAGTTCGGGTCACCGGCATAGATCGATGCGCCGAGCATCAGGAGCGTCGACTTGCCAGTCTCCCTTAGCCCGACGATCTCGTTGAATGGGTTGAGGTTGCCCTGCGGAAAGAACCGCAGCAAGGGGCCGAGGATTGCGCAGCTGACGACAGCCGATGGGATCGGCTTGCCGAGCACGTACTCGTCGATGAGCGCTTGCGCATCTTCAAGCGTTCCCCTGGGCTTGAACTTCGGTCTGCCATCGAAAGCAACGATCACCTCGGGGGTATCCGGTGCGGCGAAGACTTCGCCATCGCCGAAGACGTAGGCGCTGCCACACCAGCCGGGGTGGGTCGCGACTACCCCTGGTCGATAGTCGTCGAGCTTCTCGATTGTCTGCCGGATGCTGTTCTTGCTCGCGGCGGTCAGGGCGTTCACTCCAACCGTCGATAGGCGCTTGAACGCTTTGGCCTGATCGTGGAGTTCGTCGAGTGATAACCATATGGATCGATTGCCATCGCCAACGCGAAGCCAACGTTGCCCATCAGGTGAGATCACGGAGTCGAGTAGACAAGGAGGTATCATGTATTTCTCCACCGTTGATGTGGTCCGGGATCATTCCCGCCTTCCCATCATTCTGCGCAGTACAGGTGTAGTGTGAACTATGCTGCTAAGCTGAATATTCGCACTGCAATGTTGATACTATATGATGGTCTCGTCGCGACAGTTGCAGTGTTGCAACCGTATATAAACACCTTATGCCAAATATGGTGCTGTGGAGATGAAAGAAAAGCTATACAGTCTCAAGCAGTGGTTATAGGAGCCGTGCGCTCAAAGTGCTGCTGCACCAATAAATACAACGCCTGCCCCTCGTCGCTGCCTCCACGTCGGGGCGACCAGACATCGTTCAGGAGGACGAGGTGCTTGAACTGGTGGCGGTGCAGCCAGAGCAGGTGCTGGAGGTGCCACGGTTCGTCGATGCGCTGACCGTGTCGATCGCGCCGCTGCCGGTCACCGTGGTCGCGAAGGCCCTTCTGCGGCCAGAAGGCTTTCGCCGTGTAGCTAGAGCCGTTGCCGCGCGTGCTGAGTCGGCGAGGGTAGCGGCGGAGCGGCGG
>CALMRL010000451.1 GCA_937873345.1 uncultured Beijerinckiaceae bacterium
GACCGGAGCCATCGCATGAACGTCCTCGTCCTCGGCGCAACCGGCGGTACCGGCCGCGAGATCGTCCGCACGGCGCTGGCGAAGGGACACGCGGTCACCGCGCTGGTCCGCTCGTCCCGCGCGGCGGACCTGCCCGGCGCACGCATCGTGCACGGCGACGCGCGCGACGCGGCGGCGGTCGACCGCGCGCTCATCGGCTGCGAGGGCGTGATCAGCGCACTCGGCACGCCGGTCAGCCCGTTCCGCGAGGTGACCCTGCTGTCGGAGGCCACGCGCGTGCTGCTGGGCGCAATGGGGCGAGGGCAAGTGCGCCGGCTCGTGTGCATCACCGGGGTCGGCGCGGGCGACAGCAGGGGCCATGGCGGCTTCCTCTACGACAGGCTGTTCAACCCGCTCCTGCTGCGTCGCGTGTACGCCGACAAGGACCGGCAGGAGGCAGCCATCCGCGCCAGCGACCTCGACTGGGTGATCGTGCGCCCGGTCATGCTGACCAACGGCGCGGCGATGGGCCAAATGGAGGCGACGACCGACCTCGACGGCATCCACGGCGGCTCGATCCCGCGCAAGGACGTCGCGACCTTCGTGGTGGCCCAGCTCGACGACGACGCCTGGGTGCGTCGGACGCCGCTGCTGCGGTCGGGGCGTTGACTCAACGTACGATCCTGCCGACGGAAGCATCCGTCTCGATCAAGCGACGTCCTGGGTCCGGACCGGGTGCCCGTACAGCAGGGCGCTGGCCAGGCGGCTGCGGGCGAGTTCGAGGTTACGCACCCCCAGGGCCTCGGCGCTCTCGTGGAAGGCCGCCCCGGCCGCCGTCAGTGCGAGATTATGGCTGGAGCGGTCGAAGAGCTCGGGGCCAGCCCAGAGCCCGAGCGCGCGGATCCGTGAACGCCGGCTGCGTCACGTGGCGCGCCTCGGCCGCCCGGGAGAAGGAGCCAGCGCAGAGGATGTCCAGAGACGTACACCAAGCGTTGGCACCTCTGCAGGTGACCAGCCCGGAGCCGAACCTCTGTAGAGTCGCAAACGGGGTAGAGAGCAGCCACCGACATCCAACCTCTTCGATCCGTCAGATATCAGCCAAGCCATCGTCAGCTAAGCCATTGTCACCGTGACTTGACCGACTAGGCGCTCTCTTATAGCCTGTTCGCGTGGCGAGACCGAAAAGTGAGAGCCGACGTCTCGTGATCATAGCCGCGGCGACCCGCGTCATCGCGCAGCGGGGCCTGAACGCCCCGACAGCCCTGATCGCGAATGAGGCCGGCGTCTCCAACGGGTCGTTGTTCACCTATTTCGAGACAAAGACGGACCTTCTGAACCAGCTCTACGTCGAGCTTAAAGGCGAGATGGGGTCGGCGGTGCTGGACGGGCTCCCGACAGACCAGGGCGTCCGAGAGCAGATGGCGCACGCCTGGACCGGGTGGCTTCGCTGGGCGGCGTCGGACCCGGACAAGCGCCGCGCGCTCGCGCAGCTCAGCGTGTCGGATGAGATCGGCCCCGAGAGCCGGACGATCGGCGGCTCGGCTCTGATCGGAGTTGCCTCGCTGCTCGAGCGGAGCCGCGAGAACGGGCCGATGCAGGCAGCGCCGTTGGGCTTGGTCGTCGGACTGATGAACGCCGTGGCGGAAGCGACCGTCGACTTCATCATCACCGACCCAGCCAACAGCGACGCGCATCGCATCGCCGGTTTCGAAGCCATGTGGCGGATGATCGCCGACCCGATCCGACCCGGTCCGAGCCGCATCCAGAGATCGAGGAAGAAATGACCGATGCCTACATCGTCACTGGCCCAACCTCAGGCATAGGGCTCTGCACGGCGCTGGAACTCGCCAAGCGCGGCGTGGTCGTCCTCGTCGGTCGGGATCGCGGCAGGTTGGAGGTGACGCGGGAGCGGATCGAGCGGGTGGGGGGCCACGCGCATACGGTTCTTTGCGACCTCGCTGACTTGGCGTCCGTGCGGCAGGCGGCCGCCCGGATCGAGGACCTTCACCTCCCGATCACCGCGCTGGTCAACAACGCTGGCGTGTTGCAAAGCCGGCCGAGCCGAACAGCGGCCGGCTGGGACGTGACGTTCGCCACCAACTACCTCGGCCCGTTCGCCCTGACCGAGGCGCTCATCCCGCACCTTCCGGATGGCGCGCGCGTCCTCTTCGTCGTGTCCGCGATCGAGGATCCGGAACGCAAGCCCGCTAAGGTGATGGGCCTGCGAGGGGGGCGCTTCATCTCAGTAGAGGCGAGCGCAGAAGGCGAGTGGAAGCCGGGCGGGTCCAAGATGCCGGGCATGGACGCTTATGCGACATCCAAGCAGTGCGCCCTCGCCGCGGCGCTGGCGCTTGCCAGGGAGGTGCCGCGCCTGCGCGTTGACGCCGTGGAGCCCGGGATCAATTCCGCCACGGGCCTGGGTGGCGCAAACGCCTTTCTGCGCTTCCTGTTCGGGCAGATCATCACTCGGCTGCCGCCCTTCGCCCCGTACAGGAGCACGCCTGAGCGTGCCGCGCGGGTGATTGCTGAGATCGTGGCGGACGCGTCGGGCCGGACGGGCGTCTACTACGACGAGAAGGGCGATCCCATGACCGGCTCGTCCCTCGCCCACGACCCGATGTTCCAGGAACGACTGGTCAGGGAGACGCGCAGCTTCCTCGCCAGGGCTGAAACTCGAGCGGTCGCGGTGCGGTAGATGCGCTAGGGCGCAGGGTCGCGCGACAACGACTGCGACGTCCTGAGGCAAAGGCGCACGCCCGCCTTGGGTCGTCTTTGCCCGGTGCCCCTGCTCCAGGCAGCGGGCTCAGGTTCGGCCCTCTTCCGGCGGTCCAGCAGCTT
Source organism: uncultured Beijerinckiaceae bacterium (assembly GCA_937873345.1). GTDB lineage: Bacteria > Pseudomonadota > Alphaproteobacteria > Rhizobiales > Beijerinckiaceae > RH-AL1. The sequence continues at coordinate 2,818 of CALMRL010000451.1, forward strand.
CCTTCCATCATGGCACCGTTCCCGCGACCTTTGTTCCACGCCCGCTGTCAGCGCCTCGCCTGCCCCGCAGCGACGAGTGCGGCCGCGGCGATGGCCGGTGCGGTCGCTCCGGCTCGGTCGATGCCGGCCTTGAAGCGCTCGTGCAGCGCAGAGGTCCATCCGCTCATTGGCGACCGATGCCAGAAATCGGACGTTCGCTGGCGCTTGGCTCCGGTCCGACCTCGCCGTTGCAAGGTGCCACAGTTCCGATGACGGATGCCGATTCCGGCAATCAGGCCATCCCGCGTCTTTGTAGACCCGAGATGTTTTGAAAACGCCAATCCGGAGAAAAGTACTCCCTCCGCCGCTGTCTCGCCGCGCTCTGGAGCCGTTTTCCCTTGTTCGTTCGGAAAAGATCATAAGGACGTCATCGCTGCGAGCACGAGCAGGGCAGCGAACGCGCCGAGCGGTGCGGCATGCGAGAACTCCCGGC
>CALMRL010000452.1 GCA_937873345.1 uncultured Beijerinckiaceae bacterium
GCTGGCGACGGCGGCGGGCGCTCGGCGCTCCTCCTCGTCCTCGCGCCCAGCCGAGCCGCCGGAGCCGCCGAACAGCCAGGCGAAGAAGCCGCCGGACTCCTGCGAGGGCGGCACCTCGACGCCGCGGGCGGCGATCTCCTGCCGCGCCGCCTCGTAGCCCGGCAGCACCTGTCCGTTCGAGGCGACGTGCACGGTCTTGCCGTCGGGGAACAGCTGCGCCAGCTGGTCGTAGGGCATCCGCGGCCAGGAGCGTACGCCGCCGACGTCCAGGTGGACGAAATTCATCGTCGGATACCAGCCGACGCCGCCGCGCTGCAGCTTCATGCCGACCTCGCGGATGAGGTGCATCGGGAAGCCGGGGATGGTGGTGTCCATCGCCTTGCCCAGCATGTGCTGCGAGTGCTCGGCCACGGCGCGCGAGCGGCGGCGAAGCATGGCGTTGGTCTCGGGCGAGCGATAGGCTGAGTAGATCTGGATCGGCTGGGTGGCGCCGGCGGTGCGATACACCTCCCACAGCGTGTCGAACAGCCGGGGGTCCATGCTGATCTCGTCGTTGTTGCGCCAGTCCCTGAGGAAGTGGTTGAGCTGCTTGAGTACGGCGGGGTCGTAGTGCCCGTCGACACGGAAGGTGGCGTCGATCGATTCGCCGGTGTGGGTGTGGTAGAGATGCAGGGTGCGGGTATCGCCATTGGCGACCGCGGTCTGCGTCGACGAGGCGCCGAGCAGCGAGCCGGCGCTGAGCGCCGCGAGCGCCGTCAGGGTCAGGCCGAACCGTCGGAGCCGCACTCGGCCCGTTGCCATGGATCGGCGAGCAGCCATCAATCGCAAGATTTGCTTCCTCATCCGCGCCGCCCTCGCACGCTAGGGTGGCCGAATGCTTACCGGCAATGGTTAAAGGTCCGTTCCACAGCCGATAAAGTCGCGATGTGTTCCTATGGCCACAGTCACGCTATTGCGGATCGAGCCCGTCGTCGACCACCGCTTCGGGCGCGCTGCGGCGCCGCGTGCGCTCCGCGACGACGCGCGGCTTGCGCTCGGCGACGGGGATGGGATCGGCCGCCTGGCCCAGCGCCAGTGCAACCAAGCGGGTGTAGCCGTAGATGTCGGGGCGCTGCCGGATGCGGCCGTCTTCCACGCTCGCCGTGAAGTAGGCGATGTGGATCGGCAGCGGCGTCGGCAGATTGATGTAGCGTTCCTTGTCGCCGATCAGCCCGTCGAGCCGCTCCTCGCTCCACACGCGGCGTGTCCCTTCGGGCAGCGCCGCGTTCAGCACCGTCTCGGCGAAGCCGAAAGGCTGGTCGACGCGTACGCAGCCGTGGGAGAAGGCGCGCGTCGAGGCCGCGAACAGCGACTTCGAGGGCGTGTCGTGGAGGTAGACGGAGTAGTCGTTGGGAAAGAGGAATTTGATCCGACCCAGCGCGTTCTTCGGGCCGGGCAGCTGCCGCACGGTGGCGACGCCGCCGCGGTAGCTCACGGAGTAGCCGCGACCGTCGAGGTACGACAGGTCGCCGTACTTCGGCAGCATCTCCTTCTTGATGATCGACTGTGGGACGTTCCAATACGGGTTCACGATGAGATACTTCATCGTGTTGGAGAACAGGGGCGTCGGCGTATCGGTCTTGCCGACGACGACGCGGTGCTGGTCGACCTGCCTGTCGGCGTGGAACACCGTGACGAGGTAGTCGGGCACGTTGACCTCGATGCGATCGGCGCCGAGATCGCGCGGCATCCAGCGCCACATCTCCATGTTGGCGACGATGAGTCCCTCAGTGCGCGACGAGCCGCCGCCCGACAGCGCGAGCAGCGTCGCCCCGTTGAGCGAGCCCGAGGGCGGCAGCTCGCTGAGGCGCTGGAAGTCGGCGACCGCCGTGGCCAGCTCGCCGTCAAACTTCGTCTCGTCGCCGTGGGCCGGAGGATCGAGGTGCAGGCGCGTGCGCAGCAGCGGCACGCGGCGGTCGCGCATGCCGATGTGCAGGGTGGGGCCCGGCGGGATCGGCACGCCGCCGGCGGAGCGGGCGGCCCGCATCTCGTCGAGCTTGTCGCGCAGCGCGACGTAGCGCGGCTCGCTCGGGTTCAGCTCCCGCAGCTTGGCGCCCGCCTCGCGGCCGGAGCCGGCGAGCCGGTCCAGCACCTCGCCGGGGTCGGCGAGCGTGGGCAGCGATCCGATCAGCGGGCTGATGTCGCGCGGGTTGATGCGCGATCCCGTCGCCTGCCGGGCATAGGCGATCACTGCCTCGGTCAGGGCGATCTCGCTCGCCGCGACGGCGTCGGGACCGCCCGCCGCGTCGAGGGCGGTCGGTGTCTGGGGGATGGTCAGCGCGTCGTCGCTGGCATGGGCCAGCGTCGCCAGTACGCTCTCGACTCCCTCGACGGGGTGGCCGTCCTTCGACCAGATCGGAGTGAAGCCGTGCGAAGCGTAGAAGAAGGCGATCGCCGCGCGTTCCTTCTTGCGTTCCGATCCGTGGACATCCGCAGCGTCGCGGGCGTCGAGAACCTTCTTCAGCGCAGCGTTGAGCGGCGGC
>CALMRL010000453.1 GCA_937873345.1 uncultured Beijerinckiaceae bacterium
ATCCCCGCCTGGCCGAGGCTGCCACCGGGCGCGCGCCGGGCTGACGTCCGCTCGCCGGCGGCCGGCCTCCGCGCTTGGAGCGGATCAGCCGACCTTCAGGCCGCGGAAGCTGCGCGAGATCCAGGAGCCCTTGTCCTCGCTGGGGGCGAGGCCGCCGCTCTGCAGCAGCGAATAGGCCTTCTTGTACCATTCCGAGTTGGGGAAGTTGTGACCGAGCACGGCGGCGGACGTCTGCGCCTCCTGCGGCAGGCCGAGCGCGAGGTAGCTCTCGGTCAGGCGCTCCAGCGACTCCTCGCTCTGGCGCGTCGTCTGGTACTTGGCGAGCACGGTGCGGAAGCGGTTGATCGCGGCGGTGTACTCGCCGCGGCCCTGATAGTAGCGTCCCACCGTCATCTCCTGGCCGGCGAGCTGGTCCTTCGCGACATCGGCCTTGTAGCGGGCATCCGCCGCGTACTCCGAGGTGCCGTACTTGGTCGTGATGGAGTCGAACACCTCGATCGCCTTCTGCGCGCGGTCGAGGTCGTGGTTCACGTCGGGGATCTGGTTGAAGTAGCTCATCCCCTCGAGGTAGGTGACGTAGGGCGAGTCGGGCGAGTTGGGGTAGAGCGTCAGGTAGCGCTTCGCCGAGCCGATCGCGTCGTCATATTTCTTGTCCTGGTATTGCGTGTAGGTGGCCATCAGCAGGCCTTTGCGCTGGTACTGCGAGTAGGGATAGGCCTTCTCCAGCCGGCCGAAGGTCTTCGCCGAGGTCTCGAAGTCGCGCTTCTCCAGCTCGGTCACGCCCCTCCTGTAGAGGTCATTGGCCGGCGGGTCGGCGAGCACCTTGGTCTCGTACTTCTCGTCGGCGAACCAGTTCGACGGGTTCAGCTTGTCCATCCAGCCGTCGGCGCGGGCGGCCGCCGGGCCGGCGAGGAGCGTCGTGGCCGTTAGCAGGGCGAGCGCGAGGGGAGACGCGCGCCGGGCTTGAAACATCTCGCGACGAAGCGTGGACCGTGGCGGCATGGGCTTGAGTTCCGGTGCCCCGGGGAGAAGGGCGGTGGGCCGTGAGGCCGGGGAGGGAGCCGTGCTCGCGCGCCGGCCGTGCGAAGCGAGGCTCCGCGGGGGCGGCGGCGTAAGTGTGGCGTTTTTCCTGCGCCGCGCGGTTTTCCTCGGAGTTGCGGCGGAAAAGACACGGGGGTTGACCGGCGATCCGCAGCTATTTGCCGAACTTCGGCGTCCAGGGCACGGCGTTGAACGCCTGCGATGCCGCCTGGATCGCCTGGGCAGCAGCGAGGTGGGCGGGGTCGGCCATGGTGAAACGATCCGCTGTCGCCGCCATCAGCAGCCCGCCATCGGGTCGGTGCTCGACGACGACAGTCGGGGGCGGCGTCACCAGCATCGCGAAGCGCGGCGCGACGTAGCTGATCCAGGCGAGCGGCAGGTCGCGCCGCTCCGCCTGCTCCTGCGTCCACAACTCGTCGAGGTCGGATGGCCAAGCGTAGGCCTGCGTCGCCTCGAAGGTCTCGGCCAGCGCCAGCACGAGCTGGCGGAAGACAGAGAAGCCGACGAGGTGCGGCTCGGGGATGACGTAGGCGTCGGTGCTGATGCTGACGTAGTTGCGGCTGCTGTAGCGGCCATAGTTGCCGGCGCCCATATGCAGGCCGAAGTCGCACGGCGAATGGTGGAAGCCGTTGTAGAGGTTCAGCCGCGATCCGCCGCTCCACGCCATCCGGCCAGAAACGTGGCGGTCCGTGCCGGCGGTGACGCAGGCGATCTGAGCTTCGAGCGTCGGGACGAAGGGCAGCGAACTCTCGCCGTCCGGTGCGATCGACATCCAATGCGCAAAGGCGGGGTCGATGCGCTGCAGCCGCGTGACGAGCGCGAGCCAACGCTCCGCAAGCGCCTCGGCGCTCTCCGCGCGCTCGCCCCAGCCTGCAAGGGCGGAGAACATGTGAGAGCCGGCGACCGGCCTCGGGTAATCTTCCTCGCTCACGGCCGTTGTCCTCCCTACCTTGGTCGGCTCGGCGGCAGGAGGCCGACGACCACGTCCCCAAGATCCCTTTTCTTGAACTCTTTCCGAACGAGGTCGGCCGCTCCTTTCTCGGCGAAATACACCTTGAGCCCTGCGCCGCGCGCCCGCGCGGCGCGCAGATGCCGCGTCGTGACATCGACGATCTGGTTCAGGACCTGCCGCCTGAACGGGAGCGACAGCAGGAGCGCGTATCCCTCGCCCTTGGCGTCGGCGAAATCGCCCGTTCGCATGTCGCCGTCGACGAGGTCGCCGGCGTAGCGGAAGCAGTCGTCGGGGTACTGCCATTCGCCTGTTGCCGGGTCCTGGATGGACGCATCCGTGCGTGACGATTCGTGCCGGCTCGTTCAGGCGCGACGGCGCGCCGGCTCCGCAACGCGAAAGCCCGAACCGAGCGATCGGTCCGGGCCGGCGGGATGGCCGCGAGGGGAGGGGAGCCGTCGCGGCTTCCCGTTCAGTTGGTCTGGCGGCGCAGGAAGGCCGGGATTTCCAGCTGGTCGTCCTCGGAGGGGCGCGCCGGCATCGCGCGGCCGTGCATGTCGAGCGAGGGGGCGGTGGGGCGCGAGGGCGCAGGCTGGGCGTGCATCTGCGGGCGCTTGCCGTAGGCGGCGTGGCTCGGCGCCGGCGGACGGCTGTGCGAGGGGGCCTGGTAGCCAAGCTGCGGCGCGTGCCCGCCCATCGCCTGGCCGCCCATGCCCTGACCACCCATGCCGCCCATGCCATGGCCCGGCATGGCGCTGCCCGGCTGGCCTTCCGCGTCGCGGCTCATGCCGAAGGCGGCGAGGCGCTCGAGCAGGGTGCGGCGCTTGACGTC
>CALMRL010000454.1:0-529 GCA_937873345.1 uncultured Beijerinckiaceae bacterium
GCGTGGCAGACCGGGGCGCCATGTCCTTCCAGCCCGCGCGCCAGCGCCGGCGGGCAGGCCGAGCCGCCGACGACGAGCCGCAGCGGCCGCGGCAGCGTCGCGCGAGCGGCAGCGAGATGCGCGAGCAGGTTCTGCCACACCGTCGGCACCCCCGCCGCCTGGGTGACGCCTTCCTCCTCGATCAGCGCGAGCAGGCTCGCCCCATCGAGCCGCGACCCCGGCAGGACCAGCGAGGCGCCGACCATCGGCGCAGCGAAGGGCAGGCCCCAGGCGTGGACGTGGAACATCGGCACGACCGGGAGCAGGACGTCGACCGCACGCAGGCCGAAGGCGTCGGGCAGGTTGACCGCCATCGCGTGCAGCACGGTGGAGCGGTGGGAATACAGCACGCCCCTGGGATCGCCGGTGGTGCCGGAGGTGTAGCAGAGCGACGAGGCGGTGCGCTCGTCGAAGCGAAGCCAGTTGGCCAGCGGCGCGGCGCCGGCGAGCAGCGCCTCGTAGGCGACCGCCGCTAGGCCGGGGATGTCCG
>CALMRL010000454.1:539-6657 GCA_937873345.1 uncultured Beijerinckiaceae bacterium
ACCAGCGTGCGCAGCATCGGCCCGAGCCGGTCGGCGAGGCCGGCGATGAGCGGCAGGAACTGCGGGTCGACGAGGAGATGGGTGGCGCCGCCCTCGCGCAGGATGAAGGCCACCTGTTCGGGGAACAGCCGGGGGTTGATGGTGTGGCACACCGCGCCGATGCCGGGCACGGCGTAGTACGCCTCCAGGTGGCGGTGGTCGTTCCAGGCCAGCGTGGCGATGCGCTCGCCTGGCCGGACGCCGCGGTCGAGCAGCGCCTTGGCGAGGTGGGCGGCGCGCTCGGCGATGACGGGATAGCCGTGGCTGATCCGCGCGCCGTCGGCTCGTACGCTGACGACCCGGGCGTCGCGGTGGTAGGCGGCGGCGTGGGCGAGGATGTCGGGGATCAGGAGCTCGCGCTCCTGCATCAGGGCGTGCATGGCGTGCTCTTTGGCCGGCGCGCATCCGCTCGCGTCGCTGGCGCCGAGGTATAGCAGGACCGGCGGGCCGGCGCCCGACCTTTCCAGCAAGTCTCGCAACCCGGCAGGCGGTGCGCCCATCGGCTCGGACACCGCGCCGCTTGGCGCCGGGTTGGCGATCCCCACATGCAGGCGTTCAGTGAAGGAGATCGCCGTCGATGAGCGGATCGGACAAGAAAACTGACGAGCAGGTGATCAAGGACTTGGCTACCGATGCGCCGGTGAAGCAGCTGGATAACCTGGGAGCCGCCGCGAAGGAGGCGACGCAGCGCAGCGGCAACGACGCGGACAAGGGCGACGGCGCGCCGACCGAGGCGCCGTCGCCGTCCAAGAAACCGTCGTAGCGGCAGGTCGCGGCTCCGGGCAGAGGGCCTACTCCGCCGCCTGCTCCTTGCCCTCGATGTCGGCGCCGGTATCCTGGTCGACGACGCGCATCGACAGCCGCACCTTGCCGCGGTCGTCGAAGCCCATCAGCTTGACCTTCACCTTCTGGCCTTCCTTGACCACGTCGGAGGGCTTGTTGACGCGGCCCTTGGCGAGCTGCGAGACGTGGACGAGCCCGTCCTTCGAGCCGTAGAAGTTCACGAAGGCGCCGAAGTCGACCACCTTGACGATCGTACCCTCGTAGATCTGGCCGACCTCGGGGTCGGTGGCGATCGACTTGATCCAGGCCACCGCCGCGCGGATCGAGTCGCCGTCCGACGACGCCACCTTCACCGTGCCGTCGTCCTCGATGTTGACCTTGGCGCCGGTCTTCTCGACGATCTCGCGGATCACCTTGCCGCCGGTGCCGATCACTTCCCTGATCTTGTCGGTGTTGATCTTGAACGACTCGATGCGCGGCGCGAACTCGCCCAGCTCCGAGCGGGCGCCGGTGAGGGCCTTGCTCATCTCGCCCAGGATGTGGAGGCGCCCGTCCTTGGCCTGGGCCAGGGCGACGCGCATGATCTCCTCGGTGATGCCGGCGATCTTGATGTCCATCTGCAGCGAGGTGATGCCGTCCTCCGTGCCGGCGACCTTGAAGTCCATGTCGCCGAGATGGTCCTCGTCGCCGAGGATGTCGGAGAGCACGGCAAAGCGCTCGCCTTCCAGGATCAGGCCCATCGCGATGCCGGCGGTGGGACGCTTCAGCGGCACGCCGGCGTCCATCAGGGCGAGCGAGGAGCCGCACACGGTCGCCATCGAGGACGAGCCGTTCGACTCGGTGATCTCGGAGACGATGCGCACGGTGTAGGGAAACTCGGCCGCGGTCGGCAGCATCGGGCGGATGGCGCGCCAGGCGAGCTTGCCGTGGCCGATCTCGCGGCGGCCGGGCGAGCCCATCCGGCCGGTCTCGCCGACGGAGTAGGGCGGGAAGTTGTAGTGCAGGAGGAAGCGCTCCTTGTAGGTGCCCTCCAGGCTGTCGATGTATTGCTCGTCCTCGCCGGTGCCGAGCGTCGCCACCACCAGCGCCTGCGTCTCGCCGCGGGTGAACAGCGCCGAGCCATGGGTGCGCGGCAGCAGGCCGACCTCGGCGACGATCGGGCGCACCGTCTTCACGTCGCGGCCGTCGATGCGGACGCCTTCGTCGAGGATGGTGTTGCGCACCACTTTGGCCTGCATGTCGTGGAACACGCCGGCGACCTGCTCCTTGGTGAAGCGTGGGTCCTGGCCCTGAGGGAAGAGTGCGCCCATCACCTTGGCCTTGACGGCGTCGACCGCCTTGTAGCGCTCCTGCTTGGCGGTGATCTTGTAGGCTGTGCGAAGGTCGCTCTCCGCCAGTTCGCCGACCGCGCTCTCGATCGCGGAATGGTCGGGCAGCACGAAGTCGCGTGGGTCCTTGGCGGCCTTCTCGGCGAGGCGGATGATCGCGTCGATCACCGGCTGGAAGCCGCGGTGGCCGGTCATCACCGCCTCCAGCATTACCGCCTCCGACAGCTCGCGCGCCTCGCTTTCCACCATCAGCACGGCCTCGCCGGTGCCGGCGACGACGAGGGCGAGCGTCGCGTCCTTCATCTCGGTGACGGTGGGATTGAGCTTCAGCTCGCCGCCGATCTGGCCGACGCGGGCGGCGCCCACCGGCCCCATGAAGGGCACGCCGGAGATCGTCAGCGCCGCCGACGTGGCGACCATCGCGAGGATGTCGGGATCGTTTTCGAGGTCGTGCGCGAGGACGGTTACGACGACCTGCGTGTCGTTGCGGTAGCCCTCGGGGAAGAGCGGGCGGATCGGCCGGTCGATCAGGCGGGAGACCAGCGTCTCCTTCTCCGAGGGACGGCCCTCGCGCTTGAAGAAGCCGCCGGGGATGCGGCCGGCGGCGAAGGCCTTCTCCTGGTAGTTCACGGTGAGGGGGAAGAAGTCCTGCCCCGGCTTCGGCGCCTTGGCCGAGACGACCGTGGCGAGCACCGTGGTCTCGCCGTAGGAGGCGAGCACGGCGCCGTCGGCCTGGCGGGCGATCTTGCCGGTCTCGAGCACGAGCTTGCGCCCGGCCCAGTCGATGACTTCGCGGTGGATGTCGAACATGCTGTGGATGGCTTCCTTGGGTCGGGCGCGAGACGCGGGGTCGCCACAACAAGATTGCGGGACGCTGCGGTATGTCTCGGGACCGGCCCTAGGAAAGCGCGAAGCATCCGAGGGTTGGGCAGAGCAGGCGACAGCGCCCGGCGATCTCGCCATGGCAGCTCGAAAATCCCGCGGCGGGCGCGGGTCTCGGCCACCGTCATCGGCGGCCATGCGCGGCACCCACGTAGGATGCCGCAGGCTCTATGGCACAGGATGGCGCGGCGGTGAAGGGTGCTTGGTCGCCACCCCGCGATGGATGGTCACCGCTTCGGCCAGCTCCACCGCGGCGCCTCGACGTCGGGCGCCCGCGTCTCGCCAAAGCTCTTCTCCAGCCGCACCTCCTTCACCCGCCGCTCCTCGCGCAGCGCCTCGATCAGCGCGGCGCTGTGGCTCACCACCACGATCTGCCCGCGGCCCGCGGCATGGGCCAGCAGCCGCGCCGACGGCGCCATCAGCGAGGGATGCAAGCTGCCTTCGGGCTCGTTCAGCACCATCAGCTCGGGCGAGCGCGGCGACAGCAGCGCGGCGACGAGCAGGAGGTAGCGCAGCGTGCCGTCGGACAGCTCAGCGGCGCCAAGCGGTCGTAGCAACCCGTGCTGCGAGAGGCGCAGCGCGCCGTCCCCCGCGACGGCGAGCGTCGAGCCGGGGAAGGCATGCTCGATCGCCTTGGCCAGCGCCGCCTCGTCGCCGATCGCCGAGATGGTGGCGAGCGCGGCGGCGAGGTCCGAGCCGTCGCCGGCGAGCACGGGGGTGTAGGTCATCAGCTGCGGGCGGCGCACCGGCGCCTGCGGGTCGGTGCGCAAGGCGTCGTAGAAGCGCCAGCCGCGCAGCCGCTCGCGAAGGGCGAGAAGCCCGGCTCGGCGGCGTGGGTGATCATCGAGTTGAACTCGGGCAGATCGGAGACGCTCTCGCGCCACTCGCCGGTGCGGGCGGAGCGCAGCCGCACCATAGGGCCGCGGCGCTCGGCGAACAGGCTGGCGCGGGTCGGCAGCTCGCCCGTCCACATCGCCTCCAGCTTGATCGCGGGGTCGAGCGGGAAGGGGTAGTACGGGTCGGGGTAGCCGAGATCGACGCAATAGCCGCCGTCCTCTCCGGAAAAGCCAAGGCGGCAGCTGGCCGAGCCCTTGTGCACCGTGCCCTAAACGGGGTGATGGCCGGCGCACGGCACGAGCGATCGTCTCCGGGCCAGCCCACATCGTCGAGGGCAGTCCACCCTCGGCGGCGAGCGCCGCCACCAGGCGCCCCTGCGCCACCTCGGCGAGCAGGCGCAGCGAGCGGTACAGGCTGGTCTTGCCGCTGCCGTTGGCCCCGGTGACCATCGTCAGGCGGCCGAGCGGCACCGCCAGCTCGCGCAATGAACGATAGCCGGAGACGGCGAGGGTCTCGATCGACAAGGATGCTACCCGTACCCCAGGACGCTGCTCATACCTAAATGTCCGGCGTCGCGGGCGGCGGCATGTGGCAGCCCGGCCCGTACCCTCGACGCAGATACCACGATCGGGTCGCACGGGAGAGAAGCGGCGGGGCATTCGATCCGATCGAACCCTCGCCGTCGGGCCGATTTACCTCTCTCGGCGGGTCGGGATGTCGCGCGGGGACGGCGCTACTCAGCCGGGACGGGCGTGGTGGTGCGGGTCGACATGATCGTCGCGAGCTTCAGCGACATCAGCCCGAACGCGGCGGCGACCAAGATCGAGAGCGTCATGCAGAACAGCGGGTTGGTGATCTTGGCGCCGAGCAGCACGTCGTTGGTCAGGAGGCTCTTGGGATCGCCGAGGAGGTAGGCGAAAGTGCCGGCGTAGCCGACAACCGTGGCGGGGATCGTCGCGAACAGCGGGATATGGCCGAACGCGACGAAGACGCCGGTGGTCACGCCGACTACGATCCCGGCCCAGACGGGAAGGGTCAGCGTCGCCGCCAGCGGCACGTTGATCACGACGAGCGACGCGGCCCAGGCGACGACCATGCCCATCAGCGCGCAGATCACCATGTTCTTGTAGGCCTCCGGCGTGCCGCCGAGGGCGACGCCCGCAGCCGCGCCTATGAAGATGAGCCAAATGTGCATCGCGCCCGCAGCCGGGCCGAGACAAAGGTAGGCGAGTATGCCGCCGATGACGCCGAGACAGATCGCCAAAGCCGCTACAAAGCTCATCGTTTCTCTCCAAGACTAGAGGTATCAGGGCAACGCTTCTCCGAGGCGTCGGTCTACATACCTTCAAAGTCTGGCGCGGATCGAACTTGAAGACAAGTGCTTGGCGGCTGTCCTGAGCAGGTAGAGAACAGCAGTACTTGATGATGCTCACGAAGTGAGCGCTGGCGTTCAAAGGGCTTGGCAGGAGGATCGCGGCTTGCCGCGGAAAACAGGTGAACTTATGAGCGGCGGCGCGCCATAAAAAATGCATCTTTAAACAAAAATGGCAAATATTTGCGCAGTAAAGCCCAGCACGAGAGCCGACGAGGGCGGGCGGATGTAACCCGTTGTCGAGCAAGGCGGTTCACCTCGAAAACCGCAACATTCCAGATGCGACCGTTCTTGCTGCAGCTCTCACGCGACGATGCCGCGGCTCGTCCCAGGCGATGAACTATCGCCCCGTGGAGCGCGCATCCGAGCCCCAAGCGCTCGCACAGACTTTGACCCCCGCATGGGACGGTCATCGGAAGCATCGAGGCGACGGTCGATGCGAAGCCTGGAGGGATGTCGGATGATCGCCGAGGCACCTCCCCAAAGTTCGGCGAGCCTGCATCGGGTCCAAGGCTCCAGCTCGCCGTTTCGCCCCGCTTTCTTGCTGAAGCGGCATCCGCCTCTGCGGAAAGCGTTCTAGCGGCGGATGCCGAGACGCTCGATCAGAGAGCGGTAGCGCGGCTCGTCGCGGCGCTTGACGTAGTCGAGCAGCTGGCGGCGCTGCGACACGAGCTTGAGCAGGCCGCGGCGCGAGTGGTTGTCCTTGGCGTGGGTCTTGAAATGCTCGGTCAGGTTGGTGATCCGCTCGGTGAGGATCGCGACCTGCACCTCCGGCGAGCCGGTATCGCCGGCCTTCGTGGCATAGTCCGAGATGACCGCCTGCTTGCGGTCGGGAGTGATCGACATCGGGAGTCCTCATATCTGAGCAACCCGCGCG
>CALMRL010000455.1 GCA_937873345.1 uncultured Beijerinckiaceae bacterium
CCCGTGGCGACCCTGGTCACGGGGCGCCGGGATCCTCTCGCCCACGTCGGCCTCGGCCTCCCCCGGCAGAGCCTGCCGCCTCGCGAGCGGATCATCGCCGCGATGGACGACGGCTGCTACGGGGACCTGCCCGAGGCGCCGTTCCCCATCCATCGGCTGCGCATCGGCGGCCACGCGCTGCCCCTCGCCGCGGCGCGCAACGCCGCCGCGCGTTTCGCTTCGGGCGACGCGCTGGTCTTCCTCGACGTCGACTGCATCCCCGCGCCGACGCTGTGCGCCGACTACGCCGCCTGCCTCGCCGACCTCGACGGCCTGCTGATGGGCGAGGTGATGTACCTGCCCGGCGGGACCAATGCGCCGGGCTGGTCCTACGAGGGCTTCGAGGCGGTCGCGGTGAAGCACAGCGACCGCCAGGGTCCGCCGGTCGAGGGCTTCGAGCGCTGCGCGGACTATCGCTGCTTCTGGTCCTTGAACTTCGCGATCGCGCGCGAGCGCTTCCTCGCCCTCGGCGGCTTCGACGAGCGCTACCTCGGCTACGGCGGCGAGGACACCGATTTCGCCAAGGGAGCGAGCCTCGCGGGCCTGCCGATCGCTTGGCTGAAGGGCGCGCGGGCCTATCACCAGTACCATCCCCATCACATGCCGCCGGTGCATCACCTTCAAAGCGTGGTGCGCAACGCGGAGCTGTTCGAGCGCAAGTGGGGCTACCGCACCATGGGGCACTGGCTCTACGCCTTCCGCCTGATGGGGCTGATCGACGACCGCGCCGGGCGCCCGATCCGCATCCTGCGCGAGCCGGCGGCGCACGACCTGCTGGTGACCGGCCAGCAGAGCCACCAGCCGTACTCGAACACCACCACCGTGATCCGCCGCCTCGAAGCCGACATGGCGGCGGCAGCGCCGGCCGCGCGTGCAGCGGTTCCGGCCTGAGGGTAGCCGGCATGAGGATCGCCGTGATGACGCACGTGCGTCAGCCGATCATCGAGCCCTTCATGGGGGGGATGGAGGCGCATGCCTTCCACCTCGCCGCCGGGCTGGAGGCGCGCGGCCACGAGGTCACCCTGTTCGCCAGCGGCGACAGCGACCCGCGCTTCCGCATCGAGCCCGTCCTCGCGGAGCACTACGAGCGCACCTATCCCTGGCTGGAGCACAAGGGCAGCGCGGTGCTCAACGCCCATGTCGATGCCGGCTTCGAGCGGGCCTGCGCGAAGATCGATCCGTCGCGCTTCGACGTGGTGCACAACAACAGCTTGCATCGCTTCCCGCTGCAGCGCGCCAGGCAGGGGCGGATGCCGACGGTGACCTCGCTGCACGTGCCGCCCTTCGAGGGGCTGGACTGGTTCGTGCGCACGGCGGCGGCGCCCTGGCACTGGATCACCGTCACCTCGGCCGGGCAGCGCTTCGTCTGGTGGCCCGACGGCGCGCCCGAGCAGGCGGTCGTCGCCCACAACGGCATCGATCTCGGCCGCTGGCGCTTCCAGCCGCGAGGCGACGGGTCTGCCGTATGGTGCGGGCGGATGACGCCCAACAAGGGCCCCCACCTCGCCGTCCGCGCCGCCCGGCTCGCCGGCGTGCCGCTGACGCTCTACGGCGTGATCGAGGAGCCGGCATACTACGAGGCCGACGTCGCGCCGCTGCTCGGCGACGGCATCCGCTACGGTGGACACCTCGGGGGCGATGGGCTCGCCGAGCGGATCGCCGCCGCCTCCGTGCTCCTCTTCACGCCGTGCTGGGACGAGCCGTTCGGGCTCGTCGCGATCGAGGCGATGAGCTGCGGCCTGCCCGTCGCCGCCTTCGATCGCGGCGCCGCGCGCGAGGTGGTGGCGGAGGCCGGCGCCTTCGCGCCGGCGGACGACGTCCCCGCCCTGGCCGACGCGATCCGCGCGGCGATGGCGATGGACCGCCGCATCCCCGAGGACCGTGCGCGCCGCCTGTTCAGCCGAGACACCATGCTGGAGCGCTACGAACAGCTCTACGAGCGCGCGATCACCGGCGTCATAGCGTCGTGACGCGGGGGCGTGCGGGAGGAACGTGCCGCTTCGACAAGCCGAGAAGTTGTAGAGCGCGGCGGCATTGACGCGCTGCCGGCCTTCGCGATCGTCTTCCCGAATGCCGCACCGGATGCTTCAGGGCTGCCTCGCCATCGGCCGTTCCGCCAGCTGGGACAGCACAGCCTGCAGAGCCTCGGGATCGACGATGTAGTCGCGCGCGGTACGCTGCGCGAGGGGCAGGTGCTCGCCGTCATCGGCGGTCCTGGAGACCAGAAGGTGGTAATCGAGCCCCATGACCTCCGCCAGCTTCAGAAGCCCGATGTGGAGATTATGGGCAACGCTGAACTCGTTCTCGATCACGATCACGGCCGTACCAGGACGGCAGAAGAGCAGGTTCGTGAGGTCTGAGCCGTGGGCACCGACAACGATCCGCGCCTGGTGGAATAGGCTGGCTTGCTCCGCCGCCGGGCACGAACCGCACGAAACGACCTCGAGACCGGAGGCGTCGAGGAGAGGCTTGATCTCGTGAAAGTTCGCGATGCGCCGCTTGGGTGCGGGGAGACCCTGCCGGGACGCGAAGATACCAGGGCTTGTTCTCCGGGAATCGATCCCGAAGACATCGAGGAGATGGCGGGAGAACATCTGCATCGCGGTCGGGAACAGCTTGTCTTGATCGAGGAAGCTGACGAGGCAGGCCTGCTCCAGGCGGTAGTCTCGATCCGGATCGACCACGAGGAAGCGATGCTCGCCCAGCCCAAAGCTGTCGAGGATCGCACGGTAAGGTTCGTGCATGGCATAGGGGTGCACGACGAAGCGGACATCCTCCGCCGCGAACAGGTCCGGCCGGAGCATCCTGGCCAGCATCATCCGCGGGCACCAGTTGAAGAGCCAATGATACCATACGCGGTCGATTGGTCCGCCGATGACGATGTGGCGGCCGGCCGCCGCGATCGGTTCGCTTTCCAGGGTGAAGGCGTTCCCCGACAGCTGGAACCGGACGGGCATGATGCCGACCAGGCCGGAGTAGCTTTGGTCGAGCAGCATCCGGCCCTTCGCGACGTCGACCGGCACGAAATGGCTGGTAAGCAGCACGTCGTCGATGACGCAGCTCAAGAACGCGTCATTCACGGGCTCCGTCACGGGCCACAGCCGGATGGCGTCCGTGGGGATGCGACGCGGCAGGTGACCGGCGGAAAAATGTTCCGCGAATGTCGCGACGGTGCCTCTGAACAAAGTCATGCGCTTCAGATACGAGGTGCCAGGCGGTTCCCGCAAGCGTCGGCCAACGAGGCCATCCGGCGATGGCCGAAGGCCGACGAAGCGCAACATCGGGAGGGCGAAGACTTGACGCTGCGAACTTCGTCGCGGACACCGAGAGATCCGACGACATGATGCGCGTGTATTTCAACCACTACGTGACCGCCGTATTTCCCGGACGGCGGGCCGCAGCAGGAGCAAGCTGGCAATGGCCGGGTGACGAATGGGCGGACGACGCCCTCCAGGCCGCGACCTGGCGTTGGATCACCGATCACCGCCCGAGCCCGATGAACAGCGTCGTCGAGCTGGGGGCGGGGGCGGGCAAGTACACCGTACCCCTTCTGCGCCACACGACGGCTCGCGTCGCCGCCTACGACATCAGCGACGCCTTCATCGACTGCCTGGAGCGGCGCTGCATCCGCTTCATCGAGGAGGAGCGGCTCGTCGCCCATCGCATCGATTGGAGCGACAACGAAGGGCTGTTGCGGCGACAGGGCCGGTCGCGTGACGTCGACATGGTCCTCGCCATCGATGTCCTGATGATGATGGATTTCCAGTCGGCGCTAGTCTATCTCGTCTCGGCCGCAGCGATGCTGCGGCCGGGAGGTCGTCTCCTCGCAACCTTCGCCGACGGCGGCAGCGACAGCGGCTTGGCGCGGATGATGCGTGATCTCGGGCGGCACTCGGCCAGCGACAGCGCACCCTGCACGCGCTTCCACTGGGTCGACCGCACCCTGCTGGAGCGCGTCCTGCCGAGGATCGGCTTCGCGGCGCCGGAGATCGTTCATGGCCCGTCGGAGGGTCTGGACATCGCGAGGTTGTACGTCGCCGCGGAAGTCGTAAATCCGGCGCTGGCCGACGAGGCGGCAGCGAAGCTTGCACCCAGTGGCGGGGACTCCACCAACAGGATGGGATCGCTGGCCTGAACGCCCCTCGAGCGATAGCCCAAGCGAGCGCCCCGCGCCGGATTCCCTTCTCGCGGCCGTCGATGGCTGTGGAGGCCATGGATTGCATCCGGGAGGCGATGCTCGGCTCCCTGGTCGGCGGCGGACGCTTCACGGCCGAATGCCATGCCCTGCTGCGGCAGGCCGTCCCCCTGGCGATCCCCTATCTCACGACGTCCTGCACGGATGCCCTCGAACTCGCGGCGCTCGCCCTGGACCTCCGGCCCGGCGACGAGGTGGTGATGCCGTCCTGGACCTTTCCGTCCAGCGCGAACGCCTTCGCCCTGCGCGGGGCCGTGCCCGTGCTCGTCGACGTCGATCCCGGCACGCTCGACATCGACCCGGCGGCAGCCGCGGGTGCCGTCACGGCACGGACGCGCGCGGTGCTCTGCGTGCATTATGCCGGGGTCGGCTGCGACATGGACGCCCTCGTGCCGATGTGCCGCGACCGCGGTATCGCGCTCATCGAGGATGCCGCGCAGGCCTACGGAGCCTTCCACCGCGATCGTCCCCTCGGCGGTATCGGCGACCTCGGCGCCTTCTCCTTCCACGGCACCAAGAACGTCAGCTGCGGCGAAGGCGGGGCGCTCATCGTCGCGCGCGACGAGCTGCTGCCGAGAGTCGAGATCGCCTGGGAGAAGGGGACCAACCGGCTGCGCTTCCTGCGCGGGAAGACCGAGCGATACCAGTGGCTCGACCTCGGATCGTCGTTTCTCCCGTCCGAGCTGTCGGCCGCACTCCTCGCCGCGCAGCTGCGGGACGCGGGAACCGTCACGGCCCTGCGCCGCCGGGCGTGGGCGCGGTACGACATCCTGCTTCGCGAGGCGGCGTCGCCCCTCCTGAAGCCGCTGGCCGTTCCCGCCTACGCCCGGCACAACGGGCACATCTTCGCCGTGCGGCTGCGCCAAGCCGAATGGCGCAAGCCGGTGATCTCCGCGCTGGCCGCAGCGGGGGTCGAGGCTCGCTCGCACTACGAACCCCTCCACCAGTCCCCCGCCGGCCGGCGCCTGTGCCGCACCGCCGGGGCGCTTGCCGCCACCGAGGCCGCAGCTCCCTGCCTGCTCCGCCTCCCCCTCGACGCCCACATCACTGCCGAGGAGCAGGAGTGCGTCATGGGCATCCTCCTCGATACGCTCCGGCAGCTGTCGCGGGCCTGAGCCGCGGCGCGCTCGCGTCGCGCCTACGGTTCCCTATTGGCCGACACGGCAGCGATGCTGGCACGGGCAGCCCGGACGCCGACGTCCTGCTTGCGGATCGCCGCCGCCATCATGGCGGGGAACAGGTCAAGCGCGCAGGCGAAGAAGGGCACGCCGAGTGCCGCAAGCTTCACCACCAGCGCTCGATCATAGGCTGTGTTTCGGCCTTCAATCTTGGTTCATCCGCACTTTGTACTGATGCTTTGGTGACGCGTTGGTCCTTGTCGCAGTCGAAGGCATCGCGATGCCGACCACCAATGTGTTTCTGCCATCGATCCTGCCGGCCTGCACGACGACGAGCTGAAGCTCGATGCCGCCCGGCTGCTGATCGTGGCCTGGACGACCGCGGTCAAGGCCGTTTGCCTCGCGTGCGACCGCGCTTCAGCTCGAGTGAGTCGCTCGTACTGCCGGACCCTGCAGGACCTGTCCTGGCAGGATCGGGCGGTAACATGGTACCTCCGTGTGCGCCGGTTCCGCTGCCAGCACTGCCCGAGCCGCATCTTCGCCGAGCGCGTGCGGAGCTTCGGGGGCACCAAGACGCGGCGGAGCAATCGTCTTGCCGTGGCGTAGACCGCTATCGGCTCGGTCCTCGGCAGGGAGGCTGGCGCTCGCCCGTCCCGCCGCCTCGCCGTGCTGATCCGCTGGAACAAGAAGCCTGAAAACGACCTCGCCCTGCTGCACTTCGCCTTTGCCATCATCACGTGGCGACCTGCTCTACTGGGATAGAGTCTTACCCGCCCGCGACATGACGGGATTTCGGGGACGTACCGCAAAGCCGTATCCGCCAGGGCCTGAGGACACCGGCCACGCCCTTACCGGCCGGGATGGTCAAGTCGATATCACGTCTTCGGCGGAGCGGGACATCGGCGATGCCGCCTCGGCTCCTGCCTCGAACACCGCACCCATCATCATCAGGCACGGGCCTCTTGGATCGAAATCGCGTGCCAGTGCCGGCATCGCTGCCACCGTTCCCCACGCTCTCCGCTCGTCTGGGCAGGTGGCACTCTCGATCAGCACGCAGGGCGTGCGCGGCGGGAGACCATGCTCCAGCAACTTCGCGACCAGCGCCTCCATCGTGCGGACGCCCATGTAGACCACGGTGGTGGCGCCAGGGTCCGCCAGCGCCCGCCAGTCGATGTCGTGCGGCAGGCGGCCGTCCTTGGCGTGCGCGGTGATGAACTGCAGCCGCCGCGCCGCCGAGCGCTCGGTCAGCGACCGTCGCAGCGAGGCGGCGGCGCCCAGCGCGGCGGTGACGCCCGGCACCACGGTCACGGGGATGCCGGCATCCTCCAGCCCGTCCAGCTCCTCGTTGGCACGACCGAAGATCATCGGGTCGCCGCCCTTCAGCCGGACGACGTGCTTGCCCGCGCTCGCCAGCTCGACCATCAGCGCGGTGATCTCATCCTGCTTGCACGAGGGGAGATAGCCGCGCTTGCCCACGTCGATCTTCTGCGCCTCGCGGCGCGACATCTCGACCACCGCTGGGGCGACGAGCTTGTCGTAGAGCACGACATCGGCGCTCTGCAGCGCTCGCAGAGCCTTCAGCGTGATGAGGTCGGGGTCGCCCGGTCCTGCGCCGACCAGCGTCACCCGCCCGGCCTGGGCCTTCGCGCTCCGAGCTTCGTCCAGGAAGGCGGCGAAGTCGCCGTCCGACGGCGGCCGACCCTCGCCGGCGAAGGCGCGGGCCGAGAACAGCTCCCAGAAGCGTCGCCGCGCGCGGAACGGCAGTTGCAGCGGCACCACCCGTCCGCGCCAAGTCCGCGCGGTCTCCGCCCAACGCTTGAGGGAGAGCGGCAGCAGGCTCTCCAAACGGCCGCGGACCTCCTGGCCGAATACCGGGGCGCAGCCATGGGTCGAGATGCCGACGACGAGGGGCGAACGGTTGACGATGGCGCCGAACTGGAAGTCGCAGAAGGCAGGGTTGTCGATGGCGTTCATCGGCACTCCGGCCTCGCGAGCGGCGCCGCGGAACGCCTCCGCCTCGGCATCGTCGAGCGTGTCGAGCAGCGCCATCGCGCCGCCCTCAAGGTCGCCCGCGCGCCAGCGCCGCCGATGCAGCGTCAGGCGCGGGCAACGCGGCAGCAGCGCGTTCATCTCGTGGCAGGGCTCGTCAGCGTAGAGGTCCACCCTTGCGCCAGCGGCGTGAAGCAGCTCGGCCTTCCACACCGCCCGCTCGGAGCCGCCGGCGAGCACCACCCTCTTGCCGGCAAGGGCGAAGAACACCGGCAGCACGGCCAATTCGTCCATGCCCGTGGAACTGTGGCCTGCGGGACCCTGGCCCGCGCCCGGCGTCACCGCGGCCTCCCCATCCGGGGGCACCCCCGCATCGCCGGTGATCTCATCCATGCGTCATCAGCTCCGCCGTCGACCCGGCGCCGGGCGGCATCGCGGCCGAAACCGTCCACCGCATCCGGCGCGCACTAAGCACGATCCTTGCCGAGCTGGAACCCAGCCCCGACGACCCTGTTGCCTCGCCGCGGCATGGTGGCGCAACACGGTTCCCTTCCGGGTATCCCTTTGACTGAGAAAATGTATTTTCCACCCCGCGCGGTTGGGCAAGAACCCTTGGGCGCCCTCGGCGCCGACGCGCGCGCCGATCCGCAACGCACGCTGGAGGCGCTGGCGACGCTGATCGGCGTCGTCCTCATCGTCGGCATCCTGTACCTCGCTCGCGAGATCCTGGTACCGATCGCGATCGCGGTGCTCCTGTCCTTCGCCATGTCGCCGCTGGTCAAGCTGCTGCGCCGCACCGGACTCGGCAAGCGGTTGAGCGTCGGGCTGGTGGTTCTCGCGACCTTCCTGATCGCGGTCGGCCTCGGTTTCGCGCTTGCCCGGCAGGTCAGCGACCTCGCGGCGCAGGCGCCGCGGCTGCAAGGCACGGTAACGCGCAAGGTCGATGCGGCGCGATCCTTCGTCACCGACAATTCCATGCTCGCCAGGATGACCGCCACCATCGCGGCCCTGCGGCCCTCGCAGCCGGCGAGGAAGGAGCGGGCAGCGGACAGGCCGGGGGCGGCGTCGCCCGCGTCGCAGGTCCTCGCGGGCGACGAGGGCGGCAAGCCGCCGGTGCCGGTCGCGGTGGTGACGCCGCCGCCGGGACCGCGGGTGATGCTGCAGCCGGCGCGCGGCGTCGCCGCCTCGCCGCTCGCCACCGC
>CALMRL010000456.1 GCA_937873345.1 uncultured Beijerinckiaceae bacterium
ATCACGGCCTTGGTCCTGCGGGACTTCAGCCAGTCGCGCAGGCGCTCGACATCATAGGCCTTGTCGGCGACGAGGCGCCTGGAGGCTGGCAGGGCGTCCCCCGGCCTGCCGACCGATGACAAGCGCCGCTCGCCGGGCCTGCGCCGCGAGGAGGACGTCGCGGTGCAGGAGCTCGATGCGGTGGTGGCGGCGCTGGAACGTTCGCAGTTGGTGCAATCCGCGACCTGGTCGGCGGAGACGACGGCGTGAGGAACCAGGGAGGTGCCGTCGGGCGCCGGGAGTGGAGGGCGCCCTCGTCGGACCACGATCTTCGCGACGGCTCGGGATCGCGCGGGAAGGGGCGATGGCGATCGACGGGCGAGCCGCTCCGACCGCCGCCCCGAAGCGGGTACGCGCCCTGCGGCGTCGCGACCGGCCGGTTGCCGCAGGCCGCAGGCGTGCTCACCCGTCGGGCTGCCGAGATCCTCGGACGCCACGATCGAAAATTTGTCGCGCCGGGGCGGGATGGCGGACATCGCTCCGACGCCTATCTCAATTTCGCGTGAGCGCGTGTCGTAGCGAAGCGGCAGCGTTTCTGCGGGCTCGAGATCGGGTATCGTTCGAGTCCCACTTGGCCGCAGCGGCGCGGCGAGAGGAAGGTTCGATCGTGGACGGCACGGCTGAACTTCGACAGCTCGCCCACCTGCTGCGGATCGGCGCCGAAGCGGCGCGCGACATCGCTGCGCTGCGACCGGCCGATGCGGCGCGCATCGAGGCGATCGCCGGCCGTGCGGAGGCCATGGCCGCCGATCTGGACACGATCGCCGCCACCCCCGGCGGCGCCCGCATCCTGCCCTTCCCGACGCTGGACTCCTGAGGCGTCAGCCGCCGCCCAGCCGGCGCAGCTTCTCGACGAGGTCGCTCATCCGCGTCGCGCCCTTGTTGAGGATTTGCGAGGCGCCGCGGAGCCGCCGGCGCTCGGCGGCGGTGAGGTCGAGGGCGCTGAGCACCACCACGGGGATCGCCTCGCAGCCCGGCCGGCGGCGCAGCTCCTCCAGGAAACCGAAGCCGTCGAGGACCGGCATCGACAGGTCGAGCAGGATGACGCGGGGACGCCCGCGCGCCACAGCCCCCAGCCCGCGTTCGCCGTCCTCGGCCTCCGCGACGCTCCAGCCGTCGCGCTCCAGCGCCGATCGCGCCAGCGCCCGCATCTCGGGCTCGTCGTCGACGACGAGCACGTCGCCCTCGGCGTCGCGGAAGGCGTCCATCACGTGGCGCAGCCTCTGCCAGTCGATCGGCTTGATGATGTAGTCGGCGGCACCCAGCGAACTCGCCAGCGCCCGCTCGCTGACGAAGGTGACCATCACCACGGGGATGCCGGCGAGCTCCGGGTCGGCCTTGAGCGCGCTCAGCACCGACCAGC
>CALMRL010000457.1 GCA_937873345.1 uncultured Beijerinckiaceae bacterium
CGCCCGACATGTGGCTTGCCGTCGCCGGCTCGATCCTGACCGCCGCGCTCGGGGCGCTGGCCGCCTTCGAGCTGTCGCTGCCCGACCGCTCGCGTCTCTGGGCGCTGCTGCCGCTGCCGGGGCTGGCGCTTTGGGTCGGCGCCTCCGGCATAGGCTGCGCCCGTGACTGGCTGGTGCCCGGCACGCACGAGGCCTCCTTCGGCGAGACGCGGGTGTGCCTCGCCTTCATCGTCGGTCTGTCGGTGCCGCTGTCGCTGCTGATGCTCGCGATGCTGCGGCGCGGCTACTCGCTGTCGCCGACGCTCACCGGCGCCACCGGCGGCCTGGCGGCGGCGGCGGCGGCGGCGACGCTGCTCAACTTCTTCCATCCCTACGATGCCGCGCTCGATGACCTCGCCGTCCACGCGCTCGCCGTGGGGATCGTGGTCGTCGCCAACCGCCTCGCCGGCGGCAGGCTGCTGGCGAGGCGGTGGGTCCTCGGCCCGGCGTAACCTACGCCGGCCGGCGGACGAAGCGCGTATGTCGCGTGTGAGGGTATCGCAGGAGGACATCGCATGAGAACGTCGCGTTTTTGCCGTAGCCTGAGCCTGGCTTCGAGCCTCGCCCTCGTCGCCGTCCCGGCCGCCGCCCGACCCGTGGTCGTCGAGCTGTTCACCTCGCAGGGCTGCTCCTCCTGTCCGCCGGCCGAGGCCCTGCTCGGCGAACTCGCCCGGCGCGGCGACGTGCTGCCGCTCGGCTTCCACGTCACCTACTGGAACGCGCTGGGATGGCGCGATCCCTTTTCCTTCGAGGGCGCGACGGCCCGCCAAGCGAGCTACGCCGCCCGCCTCGGCGGCGGTTCCTACACGCCGGAGATGGTGGTCGATGGGCGGCGCCAGGCGGTTGGCTCCGACCGCGGCGCCGTGGAGGCGGCGATCGGTAGCGCACGAGGCGACGAGGCCGTGCCGATCCGGCTCGAGCGCAAGGGAGGCGGTGTCGCCATCACGGTCGGCGCGGGGCAGGGCAGGGGCCGCGTGCTGCTCGTCGGCTTCGACCCGCAACACCGCACGCCGGTCGGCCGCGGCGAGGACAGCGGGCGCACGCTCGTCGAGTCGAACGTCGTGCGCTCGCTGCGCGTCGTCGGCAGCTACGATGGCGCGCCCCTGACGCTCGACGCGCCCGCCGGCGGCGGCGAGGCGGCGGCGGTGATCGTGCAGGGCGCGGACGGCCGCATCCTCGGCGCCGCCCGCCTGTAGCCGAGGATCGGGCAAAATTGCCGCTACGTTAGGGGTCGCGGCTTAAGGATCGGTCAAGACCCGCGCCCCCAAGCTTCGCGCAATCACGGGCGGCCTGTCCATGCGCGACGATCTCCTTCCCGGCAGCGACGACCCCGGCAATCCCGAATGTCCGTCGGCCGGACGGGTCGCGCCATGACGATCAAGCGCGGCATCGCCCGCGCGCTGCTGGTGATGGTGGCGCTGCTGATCGCGCTCGGCCTCGCCTCGCTCCACATCGTGCGCGAGAACAGCCGCAACACCCGCCTCGCCGAGGCGCGGATCCTGCGCACCAACGCGCTCATCGTGTTCACCGCGGCGATCCGCACCCTGACTGCCTCGATCGACAAATACACCGTCAGCGAAGCCGAGGGCGACCGCGACAGGGTCGAGACCGACCTGACGCATCTCGACGAGACCGCGCGGAACGCCTTCGCCGCCCTGCCGCCGGACTCCGAGCTGCAGCGCCTCCGCGATGGCGTCGCGCCCTATCTCGCGGAGGTCCGCGAGGTCGGGCGGCTGGTCGCGTCGCGGCGCGAGCAGGCGGCACGGGCGGCGGGTGCGACGACCGACACGGCGGATGCCGCCGTCATCCTCGCCGACCTCAGCATCGCCGATCTCTCGATGCCGGACGATTTCGCCCGCGACGCGGCACGGATCGTCGCCGTGCTCGATGCCGCCGGCCTGGCAACCCTGCGCTTCGGCGCATCGCACGATCTGCGGGATGCCGCCGAGGCTCAGCGGCGGCTCGGCATCGGCAAGGCGGTCCTGGCGGCCCTGCGCTCGCGCGGCGCGGCCGTGCCCCTGCCGGCCCAGGCGATGCGCCTCGTGGCTGGGCTTGCCGCGTCCGTCGATCGCTTCGAGGCGGCGCTCGCAGGGGTGCGCGCGGCGACAGCCGATCTCGATGCCGCCCTTCCGCGGCTGGTCCGGTGCGGCGCCTCGCTGCTGAACGACAGTGCCGACACGCGGGAGGAGAACATCACGCTCCAGCTGCGCCAGCTCGCCGCGATGCGTGCCTCGGTCGACCGCGCCTACCGCTTCAGCCTCGCCGCGACCTTGTCGGCGGTCGGCCTCGGCGTGGCGCTGGCCCTGACCCTGCAGCGCCTGATCGTGCGCCCGCTGCTGTCGATCACCGCGGCGATGCACGCCGTTGCCGCCGGCACCCAAGACCGGCCGATCCCCCATGCCGGGCGGCGCGACGAGATCGGCGCGATGGCCCGCGCCGTGGTGGCGTTCCGCGAGGCGCTGCTGTCGGTGCGCTCGCTCGGCGAGGAGCGCGAGCGCGAGCGCCATGCCAAGCAGCGCTCGGTGGAGCGCCTCGTCGCCGCCAACCTCGACTTCGAGCACGACGTCGGAACCCTCGTCTCGACGCTGGGCGGCGCGGCGGCAGCGATGAGCGAGGCGGCGCGCACCGTGCTCGACATCTCCGCCCAGACCAACCATCGCTCCGTCGTCGTCACCGCCGCCGCGGCGGAGGCGTCGAGCAACGTGCGCCTCGTCGCCACCGGCACCGACGGCGTCGCCGCCGCCATCACCGGCAGCGGGGAGGAGGTGTCGCTGTTCA
>CALMRL010000458.1 GCA_937873345.1 uncultured Beijerinckiaceae bacterium
AGCACGAGCAGGGCAGCGAACGCGCCGAGCGGTGCGGCATGCGAGAACTCCCGGCGCCTCAGGACCGTGACGAAAGCGGCGGCGATGATGAGGGCACCAAGCACCATGCCGATGCCGCGGCCAACCGGCAGAGCAATCAGCGCCGCACCGACGATTTCCAGGCCGCCGGTCACGCGGCACCACCATCGCGGATAGCCCCAGCGGACGAAATCGTTCTGCGTGGCGGGCAAACCGATTGCGTTGAACAGCCCCGCGCCGAATAACCCGACGACGAGCAACCAGACCGCAATAGTGTGCAGCATCCGAGCGCTCCTTCGCCTCGCGTTGGAAAAGCAGGCCGGAGGCCGGCGTCAGGCGGCCGCTCGTGCATAGGAGCGCAGCTCGTCCAGGATCGAGTGCCGCGACGGGCGCCACCGAAGCTCGGCCTTGGCCAGCTCGCCCGAGATCACCTGATCGCAGGCGATCGCGTCCGCGAAACCCCAGAGTTCCTGCCGAGCGTCGTCAAGCGGCCATTCCGCCACCCGGCCCGCGGCGCCGGCGCCCTCGCTCGCCGCACGGGCGATCTCGATGAGCGGGACGGCCGCGCCATGGGCACCGTTGAAGATCGAGCCCGCGGGCGCTTTCTCGAGCGCGAGCAAGTAAAGATCCGCCAGATCGTCGGCATGCACCGTCGTCCAACGGTTCTTACCCTCGCCGACGTGGCGCGCCGCGCCATGCTCCTTCGCCGAGCCGACCATCATCATCGCGGTGCCGCCCCGGTTGCCGTACACCCAAGCCGGACGGATCACGATGGAGTGGACGCCATCGGCGGCGGCGGCGAGGACCTCACCTTCGACAGCCTGACGGAAGCGCACCAGCGCGAGAGGATGAAGCGGGCTGTCCTCGGTGGCGGGCGTGTCGCCGGTCGCGCCGTAGAGCAGGCACCCGCTCGTGTAGATGAAGCGCCTGGCCGTGCCGTGCAGCGCGCCGATGATTGCGCGCGTCGCCGCCTCGTCGCAGGCCGCCGTGTTCCCATCGCCGGGCGAGGCGGCGTGGATGACCGCGTCGACCCCGCGGGCGGCTTCGGCAAGGCTGGCCGCGTCGGCAAGGTCGCCGCGGACCGCCGCGTAGCCCTGGTCGGCGAGCTTGGCTGCACTGGCGTCCGAACGCGCAAGCCCCACGACCTCATATCCCGCTTGAGCCAACCAGCGTGCGACCGCACCGCCGATCAAGCCCGTCGCACCCGTCACCAGGACCCGCATGGTTCAGCACCTCCTCGCTTCGATGCGGCTGCAAAGAGCAGAGCGGCTGGGCCCAAGGGAAATCGCGAGACGTGATGTGGCGTCATCGCTGCCGGCGATGGCGTCAGGCCAGGGTGGCGACGTCGGCGATGCGGTCGCGCAGCCAGATCGTGGCGGGGTGGTCGTTTACCCGGCGATGCCACATCATCGCCAGCGGCCAGCCGGGCAGCGCGATCGGCGGCTCATGCACAGCGATGCCGAGGCTTGATGCGGCGAACCGCCGGGCGACACGCGCGGCGAGCGTCGCGACCAACTCGGTGTCGGCGACCACGAACGGCGCGACCAGGAACTGCGGCAGGCTCAGGACGATGCGGCGTTGGAGGCCGAGCGCAGCCAGCTTGTGGTCGACGAGGCCGATGCGGTCGCCTTCGGGCGAGACCAGGAGGTGC
>CALMRL010000459.1:0-1882 GCA_937873345.1 uncultured Beijerinckiaceae bacterium
AAGGAGCCTGAACGCTTCAGGCTCAATCCGTCACACCACATGCTGGGACCAAACAGCTAGGCATCGACTACTGCAGCTCGACAAAACCGCGACTTATCGCTAAATGAGCGCCGGACACTCATGTCCGCCTTCGGGATCGTTTCCACCGATCGAGCCGACCGAAGTACGAGCCATGAATGACGAAACCCTCCGCCAACTTGAGTCCGCCCTCCACGACGCCTGCCATGCCGCACGGCTGACAAGCGACGCGACCGAGCGACTCACCCCCGGCCACAGCGACCATGACGGGTGAAACGCCGCGGCGTTTGCCGCCGACCTGACAAAAAACCTTGCGCGTAAGGCGCTGGCCATTGTCGAGGCCAGCCTCTAGCCGCTACCCCGGCGCCCTAGGGTGCCGGGGTAGCACTCTCTAAGCCGTTGATTTTGTTTGGTGAGCGCGATGGGGCTCGAACCCATGACCCTCTGATTAAAAGTCAGATGCTCTACCGACTGAGCTACGCGCTCAAGGGGTCGAAATGGAGGTAGACCCTTCGCCGGGCTTTGGCAAGTTGCGCGGTGAGCCGCGTGTCGGAGTACTGCACCCACGCTTACCCGGTCACGCGGAGGATGAGGACGAGCAGCACGAAGACCCCCGCGGAGATCGCGGTCGTCAGCGCCGCCTTGAACAGCAGGCGCGGCGCGACAGGCGCCCCGGGATCGGTGCCGGGTGCCACCTCGCCGGTCTCGGACTGCGAGCGCACGCCGATCGGCAGCACGGCGAACAGCACGGTGAACCAGATCGTCAGGAACACCGCGACGGCGAGGCTCGTCGGAATGGGCAAGGTCGGCATGCTCGGTTTGTCCTCCCGGCGACGGCGGTGCGCAAGGGCGCCGGTGCAGCCAGGGGATGGGGTCTTGTGGCGATCCCGCCACGAGATGGCGGAATCGCCCGCACCCGCGTCACGGCGGATTGCCTCGCGGCGGAGGGCGATGGAACTGTGCCGGGAAGGTTGCGCCATGCGTCGATGCCGGGCGAACCCCGGTTTGGCGCCTCGGAGGAGGGTGATGATGCTTCGATGCCGATGGTCGCTCGCGGCCCTCACCGCGCTCTCGCTCGCCGGCGGCCTCGGCCCCGCCCGCGCCGATCTCTTCGATTTCCTCGGCCCGATGTTCGGCGGCACGCCGGCCGGTACAGCGGCGCCGCCGCGCGAAGTCGTCGGCTACGGCGGCGGCCAGGCGCCGGGCACCGTCATCATCTCCACCGCCGAGCGCCGGCTCTACCTCGTGCAGCCCGGTGGCCAAGCGATCCGTTACGGCATCGGCGTCGGCCGGCCTGGCTTCACCTGGGGCGGCGTCAAGACCATCTCGATGAAGCGGGAATGGCCTAACTGGACGCCGCCCTCGCAGATGCTTCGCCGCCGACCCGACCTGCCGCGCCACATGGCCGGCGGCATCAACAATCCGCTCGGCGCCCGCGCCATGTACCTCGGCTCGTCGCTGTACCGCATCCACGGCTCGGACGAGCCGGAAACGATCGGCCAAGCGGTGTCGTCGGGCTGCATCCGCATGACGAACGCCGACGTCGAGGACCTGTACCAGCGCGTCCGCGTCGGCACGAAGGTGATCATCCAGCGCTGAGGCACCGTTCGCTCGCGGACGCCGCTACTCCGGTGCGTCCTCGATCGGATCATACACCTTCGGGTCGAAGCCGAGCAGGGCGAAGCTTGCCGCCATGTGCGGCGGCAGCGGCGCGGTGACGTCGAGCGTGCCGCCGCGCGGGTGCGGCAGCACCAGGCGGCGCGCCAGCAGGTGCAGCTTGCGCTCGATGCCGTCGGGCACCGCCCGCAGGGCGTCGGCGCGCCGCGGGTCGTTGGCGGTGGTGACGCCGTATTTCGGGTCGCCG
>CALMRL010000459.1:1892-3672 GCA_937873345.1 uncultured Beijerinckiaceae bacterium
ATGATGGGGTGGCCGATCGCCTCGGCATGGGCACGCAGCTGGTGGGTGCGCCCGGTGATCGGCTTCATCGACAGCCAAGCGAGGCGCGAGGGCAGCTTGTCCACCGTGGCGTAGTAGGTGACGGAGTGCTGTGCGTCCTCCTCCCCGTGCCGAGCGACGCGCATCTTCTCGCGACTCGCCTGCCGCTCGGCCTGCGCGGCATCGCCTGGACGCACCGGCCCCCGACGCACCTGCCCCATGCCCTCGCCCTTGGCGAGATAGAGCGAGATGCGGCCTTGCGGCGGCTTCGGTACGCCCTCGACGAGCGCCCAGTAGGTCTTGCGCGCTTGCCGCGAGCGAAAGGCCTCGCCGAGGTCCGCCGCCATCTTGCGGGTGCGGGCGACGAGCAGCACGCCGGACGTGTCGCGATCGAGCCGATGCACCAGCAGCGGCCGCTCGCCGCGCTCGTTCGGCAGCGAAGCCAGCATGCCGTCGACGTGGTGGTGCGTGCCCGAGCCGCCCTGCACTGCCAAGCCGAAGGGCTTGTCCAGCACCAGGCAGTCGCGGTCCTCGTAGAGCACCATGGCGCGCAGGGCTGCCGCATCGTCCGCCCGGATGCGCGGCTGCTCGGGCGTTGCCGTCGTCTCAAGTGAAAGCGGCGGCACCCGCACGCTCTGGCCGGGCGCGAGCCGCGTCGCGGTCTTGGCGCGGCCGCCGTCGACCCGTACCTGGCCGGTGCGCACGATCTTGTTGAGGTGCGACAGCGACAGCGAGGGGATGCGCCGCTTGAACCAGCGGTCGAGGCGCATGCCGTCCTCGTCTTCGGTGACGAGCAGCGTCTGGACGTCGGGCATCGGTTGAACCGGGACGAAGAATAAAGGACAAGGGCGCGATCAGCCCTCCGGCGACCAAGCCTCGTAGTCGCCCGTCGCGGGGGGCCGCGCGTTGGCCGAGAGCGTCGACCCCGGCGGGCGGTAGGCCTGGGCGGTGCCGGTCATGTTCGGCTTGTGCGGCTTCTGCCACTCCTTGGGGGCATAAGCCTCCTTCGTCGGCGGAAGGCTGGCGGTGTGGTGCAGCCAGCCGTACCAGCCGGTCGGCACGTTGGAGCCCTCGGCGTAGCCGTTATAGATGACCCAGCGACGCTCGAAGCCGAGCGCCGGATCGAGCTTGCCGCCGATCGTGCGATAGTAGTGGTTGCCGTACTCGTCACTGCCGACCAGCTCGCCGTGGCGGCGGGTGAAGAAGGCGGTGTTGACCGTGGACCCGTTCCACCAGGTCAAGACGTGCTTCAGCCGCTCGACGAGCTTGCTCACGGGGTGGATCGTCCTGGGCACGAGGGCGGGATTTCGGCGGACTATGGCGAGGCGGTCCCGGCCTGTCCACCCCGGCGCTGCCGGCCGCACTCAGCGTGCCGGCATCACGTCGCTCGCCGTCTCGCCGCCGGAGTAATAGCCGTAGCACTGCGCCTGGTTCAATGGAGCCTCGGTCTCTTCGGGCTGCAGATCGTAGGAAAGCTGGTCTATGCCCTGCGAGATGTGCACCGGCGCGCGGCCATGGTTGGTGACGACGGTGCATCCCAGCCCCTCGTCGAGGAAGCCGACGACGCGGCAGGCATTGCCCGTGCAATGGAAGGCGAAGGCCGCCGCCGGCGAGGCCGCGAGGATCACGAGCAGCGCCGCGGCGGCAGCGCTGCAACGGAACGCGACGGACCCCATCGGCATGGATCATCTCTCCTCGGCAGGACGGATCGCCACAGGGCGGACCAGCGCGGGTCGCCGATGATCCCGGCGCTGTTCCTTCT
>CALMRL010000460.1 GCA_937873345.1 uncultured Beijerinckiaceae bacterium
CCGGGTGTCGGCGTAGCGGATCGCCTCGATGCGGCCCGCCTCGCCCCCCTGATCCTCGTCCACCCCCGCCTCGATGTCCGCACGCAGCGCCGCGAGCACGTCCGCGCCGTCGTCATCGCTCGCCAGCGTCGCGGCGAAGCCGTCGGGAACCGCGCTCCACGCCCAGAAGGAGGAGCGCGGCAGGGGGATGCGGCGTCGCGACAGCACGAAGCCGGCGAAGCGCATCGCCACCGGCGCGATCGTCACGGGCGTCGCCTTGCTGTCGGGCTGGCCGGAGTATGGGTCGACGATGGCGTGCACCAGCGAGCCGATGCGGGCATCGCTAGCCGTCTCGTCGTTCCAGTGGATCGGCGCGAACAGGTCGCCGCGCTCCTGGTTCGGCGTCACCATCACCCGGTAGGTCGCCGAGCCGTGATGGTTCGAGAGCCTTGCCAGGCCGCCGTCGTGCAGGCCGAAGCGGGCGGCATCGGCGGGATGCACCGAGACGAAGGGCTCGGGGATGTGGGCGCCGAGCCGCGGCGACAGGCCGGTGCGCGTCATCGTGTGCCACTGGTCGCGGATGCGGCCGGTGTTGAGCAGCAACGGGAAGGCGGCCGAGACCGGCTCGGCGAGCCGCGGCGGCGCGACGGCGACGAAGCGGCCCTTGCCCGTGGGCGTGAAGAAGCCGCCGTCGGAAAAGAAGCGGCGCTTTGTTTCGCCCGCGGCCGGCGCCGGCCACTGGAACGGCTTCAGCCCTTCGTAGTCCTCCTGCCCGATCGCGGCGAAGCGGCCGATGTCGAAGTCGCGACCGCCCTCGTTCTCGAAGGCCGACAGGCCGGCGTGCTCGGCGAAGACCTCGCTGGCGTCGGCGTAGTCGAAGCCGGCGAAGCCGAGGCGGCGCGCCACCTGGCTCGTGGCCCACCAGTCCGGCTTGGCCTCGCCGACGGCGTCGGAGAAGCGCCGCTGCCGGGTGATGCGGCGCTCGGAGTTGGTGACGGTGCCGTCCTTCTCGCTCCAGCCCTGGCTCGGCAGATGAACGCTGGTGCCCGACTCTCCATCCCGCTTTCCATCCCGCGCGCGCAGCGTGTCGTTCGAGGCGACCACCTCGGAGCAGACGAACAGCTCGAGCTTGCGCATGGCGGCACGCATGTCGCCCGCCTGGGGCAGGCTGACGGCGGGGTTGGTGCCCATCACCCACAGCGCCTTGATCGAGCCCGCCTCGATCGCGCGCACCATGTCGTTGATCATCAGGCCGGGCTTGCGGACGAGGTTGGGCGCCGCCCAGAAGCGCTCGACCCTGTCGAGGTCGCCCTCGGTGAAGCCCATGTGGGCGGCGAGCTGGTTCGACAGGCCGCCGACCTCGCGCCCGCCCATCGCGTTGGGTTGTCCGGTCAGCGAGAACGGCCCCATCCCCGCCCGGCCGATGCGCCCGGCGGCGAGGTGGCAGTTGATGATGGCATTGACCTTGTCGGTGCCCTGCGACGACTGGTTGACGCCCTGGCTGTAGAGCGTCACCACCCGCTCGGTCGCGGCGAAGCGGCGGAAGAAGCGGGTGATCTCGTCCGCCGGCAGCCGCGTGCGCAACGCGGTGGCGGCGATGTTGGGAGCGATGGCGCGGGCGTTGGCCACGGCCTCGGCGAAGTTCTCGGTATGGGCCGCGACATAGCTCTCGTCGACGTGGCCGTTGTCGACGAGGTAGACGAGCAGGCCGCAGAACAGCGTCGAGTCCTGCCCCGCCGCGATGGTCAGCTGCTGCTGGGCGTTCTCCGTAGTCGCCGTGCGGCGCACGTCGATGTTGACGATCTGCGCGCCGCGCGTCTCCTGCGCCTTGACCATGCGCTGGAACAGGATGGGGTGGCACCAGGCGGCATTGGAGCCGACGAGCACGAACAGGTCGCCCTCGTCCAGGTCCTCGTAGCAGCCGGGCACCGTGTCGGTGCCGAAGGCGCGCTTGTGGCCCGCCACCGAGGACGACATGCACAGGCGCGAGTTGGTGTCGACGTTGGCCGAGCCGATGAAGCCCTTCATCAGCTTGTTGGGAACGTAGTAGTCCTCGGTGAGCAGTTGCCCCGACAGGTAGAAGCCGACCGCCTGCGGCCCGTGACGGTCGATGATGCGCTTCAGCCCGGAGGCGACGGCATCCAGCGCCTCGTCCCACGTGGCGCGGACCCCGTCCACCTTCGGGTGGAGCAGGCGGGTCGCCGGGTCCAGCGTCTCGCCGAGCGCCGACCCCTTCGAGCACAGGCGCCCGAAGTTGGACGGATGCTCGGGATCGCCGGCGACCGTGGCGCCGCCCTTGCCGTCGGGCGTCACCAGCACGCCGCAACCGACGCCGCAGTAGGGGCACGTCGTCCTGACGGCTTCCAGACCCATCACGCCGGCCTCAGTACACGTCCGCCTGGTACCGCCCGTTCTTCTTCATCGAGGCGACGAAGCTCTTGGCCGAAGCCTCGTCCTGGCCGGTCTTTCGGGACACGACCTCGCACAGCGTCCTTTCGACGTCGCTCGCCATGCGCTTGGCGTCGCCGCAGATGTAGAAATGGGCGCCGCGCTCGATCCACGACCACAGCTCGTCGCCCTCCTCGCGCATCTTGTCCTGCACGTAGGTCTTCGGCGCCCCGTCGCGCGACCACGCCAGCGACAGCTTCGACAGGGTGCCGTCGCCCAGGAAGCCTTCCATCTCGTCCTCGTAGAAGAAGTCGGCGGCGCGGCGCTGGTGGCCGAAGAACAGCCAGGCGCCGCCCTTGGCCTTGGCCGCCCTGCGGTCGTGCAGGAAGGCGCGGAACGGCGCCACGCCGGTGCCGGGGCCGACCATGATGATCGGCACCTCGGTCGAGGCCGGCAGGGCGAAGTTGTGGGCGCGCTGCACGTAGGCCTTGATCTTGGTGCCGGGCTCCAGCCGCTCGGCGAGCCAGGACGAGGCGACGCCGCGCCGGGTGCGGGCGCCGACCTGGTAGCGGACGTGGTCGACCGTAAGCGACACGGCGCCGGGCGTGGCGTTGTGCGACGACGAGATCGAGTAAAGGCGCGGCTGCAGGGGATCGAGCGCCTCGACGAAGGCCTCGGGGTCGGGGCGCACGGGGCCGAACTTCTCCAGCACCGCGAGCACGTCGAGAGTGGCGACGTCGCCGTCCGGGTCCTCGCCCTTGGACATCGCCTTGGCCTTGGCGCGGCGCTCGCCGCCGGTGATGTAGCTCATCAGCTCGAACAGCGCGTCGGGCGCCATGCCGAGCGAGCACTCCGTCGCCAGCACGGCGGCGATCGACCTGTCGCCCATCGGGAAATCGTGCGGCACGTGGATCGCCTCCAGCACCGCGTCGACGAGGTCGGGCGTGTTGTGCGGGAACAGGCCGAAGCTGTCGCCGACGACGTAGTCGATGCCCGCCTCCCTCAGGTCGAAGTCGATATGGTAGGTCGCCTTCTCCGATTCGCCCTTGTTGAGGCGGCGGCGGCCAAGGAAGGTCACCTCGGCGGGCGCGGCGCGGGCGTAGCCGGGCCTGGCCGGCTCCTTGGACTCGGCAGGTTTGGCGGCGGCCGGTGCTCCTTCGGCTGCGGGCTTGGCCTCGTCGCCGATCTCGACCGCCAGCTCCTTGACCTTGCGCGCCGTTTCCTTGCCGCCGGGGACGCAGAGGTTGAGGCGCGCCTCGTCGCCGACGACGATCGCCTTGGAATAATCCTGGCAGTTGTATCCGCACTGGCCGCAGTCCTGCTGCGCCATCGCCGCCATCATCCGCCGTGCCAACGGCTTGCCCGCGGCGAGGCCCATCCGCTCGTCGAGCGGGATCGCCGGATCGTGCCAGGGCGCGTCGTCGTCATCCTCGGCGGCGGACATGCCGGCGGCGTCGGTGCTGATCGGCTGGGCGACGCCGGCCTGCGGCGCGATGAAGCCGGCGAAGAAGCCGTTCAGCCAGGCGCGCTGCTCCGGCGAGAAGGGCGCGTTCTCGGGGATCAGGGGCGTGATGGCGGGCATGGACGCCTGGAACGTCATCGATCGAACCTTCCGGGATTGAACGGTGGGACGGGCGGCCGTCAGGCCGGCACCTGCTCCGCGAGCTGCTTGAGGACGCCGACGTCGCGGGCGGCGGTGAAGGCGTGGAAGCTCTCCTCCGGTCCGGAGCGGTTGGCGACGTAGGCCTTGAGCAGACGCTCCACGACGCGCGGCGCGTCGGCCGTCGTGACCTTGGGGAACACTTCGCGCCCGATCGCCGCCTGGGCGGAGAAGCCGCCGCCGACCAGCACGTCGTAGCCGTCGACCGTGTCGCCGTCCTCGTTGACGGGCACCTTGGCGCCGATCAGGCCGATGTCGCCGATATAGTGCTGGGCGCAGCTGTTGTGGCAGCCGGTGAGATGGATGTTGACCGGCACGTCCAGGATGACGCGCGGCTCGAGGTAGGCGGCGATCTCCTCGGCGTTCTTCTTGGTCGGCGAGGCCGCGAACTTGCACCCCTGCGAGCCGGTGCAGGCGACGAGCCCGGCGCGCACCGACGAGGCGCGCCACTCCAGCCCCGTCGCCTCGATGCGCGACTTCACCTCGTCGAGCTTGGCGTCGGGCACGCCGGAGATGAGCAGGTTCTGCCAGACGGTGAGGCGGATGTCCCCGTCGCCGCAGCTGGCGGCGATCGACGCCAGCTCGCGCACCTGGGCGGCCATCATCTTGCCGACGGGCAGCACCACGCCGACGTAGTTCAGCCCCTCCTGCTTCTGCCCGTGCACGCCGACATGGGCGAGGCGGTCCTGGGCTGGGCGCGGCCCGACGTGGGCGGCCTCGACGCGCCGGAGCTTGCCGCCGAGCTTCGCCTCCACGGCCTCCAGGAACTTGTCGAAGCCCCAGGCGTCGAGCACGTATTTCAGCCGCGCCTTGGCACGGTTGGTGCGGTCGCCCGAGTCGATGAAGACGCGCACGATCGCGTCCGCGACCCTGGTCGCCTCGGACGGCTTCAGCACCACGCCGGTGTCGCGGGCGAGGTCCCTGTGGCCGGAAATGCCGCCGAGCAGCAGGCGGAAGTACACGCCCGGCTCGACCCCGGCGCCGTCCTTCACCGTGACGGCCTGGAAGCCGATGTCGTTCGAATCCTCCAGCGTCGGGATCGGCCCGCCGCCGTCGAAGGCGACGTTGAACTTGCGCGGCAGGCCGTACATCACCCGGTTCTCGAGGATGTGGAAGTGCCACTCGCGGGCGTAGGGGCGGGTGTCCAGCAGCTCGCCCGGCGCGATGCCGGCTGTGGCATCGCCCGTGACGTTGCGGATGTTGTCGGAGCCCGAGCCCTTCGAGCACAGGCCGAGGTCGATGATGCTCTCGACCAGCGCGATGGCGTTGCGCGCGGGGATCTCGCGCATCTGCAGGTTGGCGCGCGTCGTGACGTGGGCGTAGCCGCCGGCATAGCGCTCGGCGAGGTCGGCGACGCCGGCGAACTGCCAGTGCTTCAGCACGCCGTTGTGGATGCGCAGGCGGATCATGTAGCTGTCCTGCGCCGGGGCGACGTAGAACAACCCGTAGTACCGCCAGCGGAAGTTGTCCGGCGGCTTCGGGAATTCGTCCCTGGCGGCCTGCTCCTTCAGCTTGCCGTAGCTGTCGAAGGGGTGCTCGTCGCGCTTCCATTTCTCCTGGTCGGCGAGCTTCTTGCCGCCGGCCTCGGTCTTGGCCTGGGCGGCGAGATGCTCGGCGTCGGGACCGCTCGGCGCCGCCTTGCCC
>CALMRL010000461.1 GCA_937873345.1 uncultured Beijerinckiaceae bacterium
AGGCCATCACACCACACGACGCCTCAAACCACCAAGTTCTTGGAGGTGTCCACCTATAAATAGGCATGGTTGCTTCGGGAGAGCATGATGGACCACGCTACGGCGAAGCGCATTTCAGAGTTGCTCCTTGAGAATTGTAAAGAGCAAGATCAGTTACTAAGCGATATATCTCAAACTGAGCCGTTAGCAGAATTTCAACGCATCAAAGAAATGATAGGAAAGTCAGTGGGGTCGATGTATCTTGATGTGATGCATCCAATTCATCAAGAGCCTCTACTCGTGGAGCCATCATTCATGAAGAAAACTTAGCATATACGAATGCATATAAGCATAACTGTTAGTAGTAAAGTATGGTTTCCCTCACCCATCCATCTTCAGCGCCGCAATAAAGGCCTCCTGCGGAATCTCCACCTTGCCGAACTGCCGCATCTTCTTCTTGCCGGCCTTCTGCTTTTCCAGCAGCTTCCTCTTGCGGGTGACGTCGCCGCCGTAGCACTTCGCCGTGACGTCCTTGCGCATTGCCCGCACCGTCTCGCGGGCGATGATCTTGCCGCCGATCGCCGCCTGCACGGGGATGACGAACATGTGCTGCGGGATCAGGTCCTTCAGCTTCTCCACCATCAGCCGGCCGCGGCCCTCGGCGCGGTCGCGGTGCACCAGCATCGAGAGGGCGTCCACCGGCTCGGCGTTGACCAGGATGTTCATCCGCACGAGATCGCCCTCGCGGTAGTCGGTGATCGCGTAGTCGAAGCTGGCGTATCCCTTCGAGATCGACTTCAGCCGGTCGTAGAAGTCGAACACTACCTCGTTCAGCGGCAGGTCATACACCGCCATCGCGCGGGTGCCGACGTAGTTCAGGTCGGCCTGCACGCCGCGGCGCTCCTGGCACAGCTTGAGGACCGAGCCGAGGTACTCGTCGGGGGTGAGGATGGTAGCCCTGATCCACGGCTCGCTGATCGAGGCGATCAGCGTCGGGTCGGGCATGTCGGCGGGGTTGTGCAGTTCCTGCTCCACGCCGTCGCGCCGGGCGATGCGGTACACCACGCTCGGCGCGGTGGCGATCAGGTCGAGGTTGAACTCGCGCTCCAGCCGCTCCTGGATGATCTCGAGGTGGAGCAGGCCGAGGAACCCGCAGCGGAAGCCGAAGCCGAGCGCGGCGGAACTCTCCATCTCGAAGGAGAATGACGCATCATTGAGGCGCAGCCGGCCCATCGCGGCGCGCAGGTCCTCGAAGTCGGCGGCATCGACCGGGAACAGGCCGCAGAACACCACGGGCTGCGCCGGCTTGAAACCGGGCAGCGATTCGGCGCAGGGGCGGCGCTCGTCGGTGATGGTGTCGCCGACGCGGGTGTCGGCGACCTGCTTGATCTGCGCGGTGATGAAGCCCATCTCGCCCGGTCCCAGCTCGGCGGCGTCCTTCATCTTCGGGGTGAAGACGCCGAGGCGGTCGACCTCGTAGTGCGCGTCGGTGCCCATCATCGTCACGCGCTGGCCCTTGCGCAGCGTGCCGTCGATGACGCGAACCAGCACCACCACGCCGAGGTAGGCGTCGTACCAGCTGTCGACGAGCAGCGCCTTCAGCGGCCCGGCCGCGTCGCCCCTGGGCGGCGGCAGGCGGGTGACGATCGCCTCCAGCACGTCGGGGATACCGAGGCCGGTCTTGGCCGAGATCGGCACCGCCTCGGAGGCGTCGATGCCGATCACGTCCTCGATCTGCTGCTTGACGCGATCGGGCTCGGCGGCGGGCAGGTCGATCTTGTTCAGCACCGGCACGATCTCGTGGCCGGCGTCGATCGCGGCGTAGACGTTGGCGAGCGTCTGCGCCTCGACGCCCTGGCTGGCGTCGACGACGAGCAACGAGCCTTCGCAGGCGGCAAGCGAGCGCGACACCTCGTAGCCGAAGTCGACGTGGCCGGGCGTGTCCATCAGGTTGAGGACGTAGTCCTCGCCGTCCTTCGCGCGGTATTGCAGCCGCACGGTCTGCGCCTTGATGGTGATGCCGCGCTCGCGCTCGATGTCCATGCTGTCGAGCATCTGCTCGCCCATGTCGCGCAGGGCGACCGTGCCGGTCTCCTGGATCAGCCGGTCGGCGAGCGTCGATTTCCCGTGGTCGATGTGGGCGACGATCGAGAAGTTGCGGATGTTGGCGAGGGGAACGGAGGCCATGGGCGCGGGCGTAGCAGGCGACGCGTCCGAGGTACAGGTGGCGCGGGAGCCCCGGCAGGCTCAGAACAGCTTTAGCATCCGAAAGCCGGAGATGACGGCGATGTCATCGATGCCGAGCGCGCGGGTGCAGTCCAGCGCCAGCCGGATCAGGTAGCCGCCGGCCGGCGTCAGCCAGAGCAGCAGGAACAGCACGAGGAAGGCGGCGCCGCCGATCTGGGTCGCCTGCGCCGCGGCGCGCGGGGACAGGAAGGGGCGGAGGATGCCGAATCCGTCGAGGCCGGGAAAGGGAAGCAGGTTGAGGATGATCGCCGTCGCCTGGAACAGGGCGAGCACGCCGACGCCGAAGGCGAGGTCCACCGTGCCGCCGCGCAGCACGCCCTGATACAGCGCGGCGAGCAGAGCCAAGCAGAGCAGGTTCATCGCCGGGCCGGCGGCGGAGACCGCCGACATCCAACCGCGCGAGCGCAGCTGTCGGTCGTTGATGATGACCGCACCGCCGGGCAGGCCGAAGCCGCCGATCAGGATGTAGACCAGCGGCAGCACGATCGACAGCAGCGGATCGGCGTAGCGCATCGGGTCGAGGTCGAGGTAGCCGGCGATCACGGCCGAGCGGTCGCCGCCGGCGTAGGCCGTCGCGGCATGGGCGAACTCGTGCAGGCACAGGCTGACCACCCAGCCCGCGACGACGAAGGTGAAGACGAAGAAGCGCCCCGCGACCAGCCCGTGCCACAGCGCCGCGCCGGAGCCGGCGAAGATCAGGGCGAGCAGCAGGAAGTTGAGGCTCGGCACGCCGACCGCGTGGCGGCGGCGCGACTGGCCGAAAGGGGATTGCGGCACGGGGGTCTCCGGACTGTACCGCCTTCCTAACCCGGCGGCGGACACGAAGCATCCCCCGTCGGGGGCGACACCGATCCGGCCGCGCCGCACCTGCCCGTCTTGCCGCGGCTCGCGACGGCTGCGATGCTCGCCCGGCCTCCAGCGGACGCCGGCGCATGTCCTCCGACAGCATCATCTTCCTGTTCGTCCTCGCCCAGGTAATGATCGCGCTGTTCACGCTGTTTTATATTTTCCGCAACAAGTAGGAGCATGCTCCGCGTCCCGCTCGATCGGCCCGAGGTCCGCGCGTCATGCGGCGGAGAAGGCCGCTGCCGGCTGCCGTTTACGCGCCCTAGGCGGGCCTTTCGAGGCCGCACGCCGCGTAGGGATCGGCCTCCCCTCCGCGATCGATCCGCATCCCCAAGGTCGGGCCCGGAAGGTTGTAGACGTAATCTCGTAAATGGGAGGGCGAGGCTCGCACGGATCGTTCGAAAGCCGCGAGGTTGGCGAAGGTGGATCGCGAATTGCCGACGAATTGGTCCATCCGCAGGCCTGTCTCGTAATCGAGGAGGGCCGCGTGGAGCGGCGTCAGGGCCGCGCAGAGCGCGTCGCCGAGAACATCCGCCTTCCAGATGATGCGGCGTCCCGTCTGCGCCCGCACGATGCTCGCGATCTCTCCGCGCGGCGCGGGCAGGAAGGACTCGTCGCCGCTGACGAAGATCGGCTCATCGCTTGGCGGAAGCGTGCGGGCGATCTTGCCGACGATCTGCTCGGCGGACAGGAAGTAGTCTTCGTCGGATCCCACCAATGGTCTCAGCGTGTCCCGGCTGTAGATGGACCAATCGAGCTCGATCCTCATCTGCGCCGCCGTATGCACACCTACGCGCGCCAGCCCTCGCGTCAGGCCGCGCAGTGCCCTGCTCGTGCCCAGTCGCGGTACCAGGGCGCGAACGAAATCCGTCGCGATGCCTTGTCGCGCATCCTCGGCGCCTCGACCAAGGACAGTGAGATGGCCCGCGCCCTTGGCAAAATAATCCCACCCCAAGACTTCGACCCTGTCGGCATCCGGAACGACTTCGATCCGAGCCGGCCTCTCGTCGTAGACCGTGACGTTCCAGCGATGCAGGAACTCCAGGAATATTTGTTCGAGGAAGACTTTCCCGAAGGGAAGCAGGGACAACGATTTGTTCTGCTGGTCCTTGACGCAGATGTGAGGCAGAAACAGAGTGCGATCTTCCGGCCTCTCCTCCTCGTCAGCCGCGATAATCAGACCCAGGAGCGCGAGCTTTTGATTGCTGATGCCTCCATCATTGTAAGCGTATCCCCGCGGATCGCGGGCGAGGCCCTCGCGGGGACGCTTGCCGAAGCGACTTGAGGGCAACAAGCCGCGAAACCGGCTGACACCGAATATCATCGCCGAGCGGCCTTCCGATGGGTCGAGGTGCGCTCATACCTGGCGTCCAACCCGCAGGGAAGCCGCATGCGCAGCCGGCACGCCGTCGAGTGATGCGAGAAATGCAATCTCATCGAGGAGGAGCGTTTCGGTATGGCTCGCCGTCCGTCATGGCGTGCCCGAACCTTTTCGTCGAGCTGAGGCTGGATGGCGCCGCGGCAGCGATCCACTCGCCTAAGAATTAGGAACAAAACCGATTGATCTGCTTTTTGCAGATCAAGGCGCAAGCGAGGGTTGTGAGGGCGAGGTGGAGATCGACACGTCGCTCGTAGCGTATGGC
Organism: uncultured Beijerinckiaceae bacterium; assembly: GCA_937873345.1. GTDB lineage: Bacteria > Pseudomonadota > Alphaproteobacteria > Rhizobiales > Beijerinckiaceae > RH-AL1. The sequence goes on from CALMRL010000461.1 coordinate 4,716, forward strand.
GA
>CALMRL010000462.1 GCA_937873345.1 uncultured Beijerinckiaceae bacterium
TGCCTGCGCTCCGCCTCGGCGCAGGCGGCGTCGAGGATGCGGGCGGCGTCGAGCGCGCCGAGCGCCGGGACGGAGCGCATCAGCCCGCCGGGGCGAGCGTGCTCGCCTCCGTGACGTAGTGGGTGAAGCGGCCCTCGAAGAGCTGCATCACCTTCTCCGTCGCCTCGTGCGACTGCGGTCGGATCGACGAGGCCATGCATTCGTCGATCGCATGCTGGTCGGGGAAGTCCATCTCCAGGATCATCGCGATCGGGCGGGCGTCTTTGTCGGCCGTCAGCGTGCGCTGCACCCTCACCGCTGTGACGCCGGGAAAGCGCCGCCACAGCGGCTCCAGCTCGTCGCGCACGCGAGCGAAGAACTCCTCCTCGCGGCCCTGCTTGATCGTGCCCTCGTAGATCGCCGTGCGGGTGAGCATCGCTTGGCACCTCCGGTCCTGTCGGAGCCGAACGGGCGAGCGGGCGAGCGGTTCGCCGCTAATCCGGCCGTTCGTCCAGCAACACGCGGATCTTCTCCGCATCGTCGGCGCCGACGGGATTGTAGACGATCATGCCGAGTTCCGGTCGGCCGTCGACGGCGAAGGCGGAGTATTCCAGCGCCAGCGGCCCGAGCCGGGGATGGCGGATGCGCTTCACCCCGTCGCAGTGGGCGATGACGTCGTTCTCGGCCCAGAGCGCCGCGAACTCGGGCGAGGTCCGCGACAGCTCCTCGACCAGCCGCGCGGCATCCGCGCCGGCGCGGGCGGCCTCGGCGCGGAAGGTGCCGACGACGAAGCGAGCGACGTTGCGCCAGTTCTCCTGGAGGGCGCGCACGCGAGCGTCGGCGAACATCATCCGCAGCACGTTGCGCCCGTCGGGCGGCAGCGCGGCATAGTCAGTCAGCAGGATCGTGGCGGCGCGGTTCCAGGCGACGACGTCCCAGGTCGCGGTCTTGACGATCGCCGGGCTGCTGCCCAGCGCGTCGAGCACCCGCTGCAGCCGCGGGCTGACGCCCTCGACCGGGCGGGGCCGTACCGCCGGCGGGCGGCCGAGGCCGAGAAGGAACAGGTGCTCGCGCTCGACCTCGCTCAGCATCAGCCCCTTGGCGAGGCGATCGAGCACGTCGGCCGAGGGCGCGCCGCCGCGGCCCTGCTCCAGCCAGGTGTACCAGGTCGGCGAGATGTTGGCGCGCAGCGCCACCTCCTCGCGTCGCAGCCCCGGCG
>CALMRL010000463.1 GCA_937873345.1 uncultured Beijerinckiaceae bacterium
CGTCCGAGGCCTTGCCCGCGTCCGAGGCCTTGCCCGCCGCCTCGGCCTCGGCGAGCCGGGAGAAGATCGCGATCGCACCGTCGCGCACCGCGGGGGCGAGGCTCGAGGCCTCGAGATCGGCGCGGATCGCCGACCAGCGGCGATGGCCGTCGTGCGCATGGGCATGGTGCTCATGGCCGTGATGCTCATGGCCGTGGTGTTCATGGCCGTGGTGCTCATGGCCGTGGTGCTCGCGCCTCGGCTCCCCACCCGCCAGCGGCTCGACGAGGAAGCGCCGGCCATGCAGCACGCCGTCGTTGTGCGCGACGAGCCGGCAGCGCACCGGTGCCGCCGCTTCGACGGCGGCAAGCAGCGCCGTCTCGTGCGCGGGGAAGGCATCGAGCAGGGCGGCGACGAACATGTCGCCGCTGATGCCGCCGACGGGATCGAGCTGGAGGTGCATGGGCCGCAGATGGGCCTCGCGGCGCGGCGCGCCAAGGTCGGAAGAGCGCCCGCGTCAGCCTACCCCGTTCGCTTTGAAGAAGGCGAGCATGCGCTGCCACCCGTCCATCGCGTCGGCCTGGTTGTAGCTGGCGCGATAGTCGGCATGGAAGCCGTGCTTGGCGTCGGGATAGAGGTGCAGGCTCGATCCGGTCTTGCCTGCGACCTTCAGCGCCGAGTCCATCACCGCGACGTCCTCGACCGGGATGCCCTGGTCGAGACCGCCGTAGAGGCCGAGCACCGGCGCCTTGAGTTCTCCGACGCGGGCGAACAGCGGCTTCAGCTGGCCGTACCAGGCGACGGCGGCGCGCACGTCGGGATCGATCATCGCTGAGCGCCACGCCACCGCCCCGCCCCAGCAGAAGCCGTTGACGCCGATCCGGTCGGGCTCGACGAAGCCTTGCGCCTTCAACCAGCCCGTAGCGGCGCGGAGGTCCGCGTCGACCTGGGCGACGCCAGCCTCCGCCACCACGGCGCGGATCGCGACCATGTCGGTCATCGCCGGCAGATCGGCGCCGGAGCGATAGAAGAAGGCTGGCGCCAGCGCGACGTAGCCGAGGTGCGCCAAGCGGCGGCAGACGTCCTTGATGTAGTCGTGGATGCCGAAGATCTCGCTGGCGACGAGGATCGCCGGGTGCCGCCCCTCGCCAGCCGGCCGGGCGAGGTAGGCCGGCATGGGTTTCGGATCATCGTTGGGGATGAGCACCTCGGCGATCACCAGGCCCTCGCTGGCGGTGGTGATCGGCGCGGCTTCAGCCGACAGGGCCGCCACGGCGTAGCCGGCGAAGAACAGGCTCGCCGCGCCGCGCCGGGTGAGATGGAAGTCCTGCGGCTCGGAGCCGTCGGGGCGGGTCAGTGCGAACATGTCGGCAAGGGCATGGCGGAGGTCCTGCGGTGCGAAGCCTGCATACCACGCCCGCGGCGAGTCATCCATGCTCGCGGCATGACGTCGTCATACGTGTAAGCGTCTGCCCGCGGGGCTGTCATGCGCCGCGGCGACGCGCGGCGGGCGATGATCCTGCTATGCTGAGAGGCAGGCTTCTTGCCTCGCCCGGCTACCCGTCCGCAGCAAGCTCCAGCGATGTTCCTGTCCATCTTCGACGTCTTCAAGATCGGCATCGGCCCGTCGTCGTCCCACACCATGGGCCCGATGACGGCGGCGGTGCGCTTCCTCGCCATGCTGCGCGATCATGCATCGGGCGCAGGAGCGGCGGGCAGGGCCCCCGCCGCGGTGGAGGTCAGCCTGCACGGCTCGCTGGCCTTCACCGGCCGCGGCCACGCCACCGACCGCGCCGTCATGCTCGGCCTGCTCGGCACCCTCCCGGCCGACCTCGACGCGACGGCCGAGGCGGCGCTGGAGCGGCTGATGCGGGAGAAGGTGCTGCACCCCGCCGGCCTGCCGCCTCTTGCCTTCGACCCTGCCCGCGACATCCGCTTCGACTATGGCCCGCCGCTGCCCGGCCACAGCAACGGCATGATCTTCACCGCCCGCGACGTCGCCGGCGCCCTCGTCCTCGCCGAGACCTTCTACTCCACCGGCGGCGGCTTCGTCGTGACCGCCGCCGAACTCGGCGCCGACGAGGGCGCGCCGACCCACGACGTCGGGCGCTGGCCCTATCCCTTCGAGACCGCCGCCTCGATGCTGCGGATGGCGGAGGCGAGCGGCCTGACGATCGCCGGGATGAAGCGGGCCAACGAGCTGGTCGAGCGCGACCCCTTCGATCTCGACCAGGGCATCGCCCGCATCTGGGGCGTGATGAACGACACC
>CALMRL010000464.1:0-7354 GCA_937873345.1 uncultured Beijerinckiaceae bacterium
CTGCTGCACGACGCCGGCCTCGCGCCCGAGAAGAGCCTGCGCGCCCTCGACCCCGACCGGCTTGCGAAACTCTTCGCCGTCAACGCGATCGGCCCGGCGCTGGTCGTCAAGCACGCCCTGCCGCTGCTGCCGCGCGAGGGCCGCAGCGTGATCGCCGTGCTGTCGGCGCGCGTCGGCTCGATCGGCGACAACCGCCTCGGCGGCTGGTATAGCTATCGAGCGAGCAAGGCGGCGCTGAACCAACTCGTCCGCACAGCGGCGATCGAGGCGAAGCGGACCCACCCGCGGGCGATCGTGGCGGCGCTGCATCCCGGCACGGTGGCGACGTCCTTGAGCGAACCGTTCCGCGGCAATGTCCCGGCCGAGCGGCTGTTCACGCCGGCGGTCGCCGCCTCACACCTGCTCGACGTCGTCGCTGGGCTCGGCGAGGCCGACAGCGGCGGCTTCTTCAGCTGGGACGGCTCGGCCATCCCATTCTGAACGGCGTCGCGTCCTTGACGCCGACCCCTGCTGTGTTTGCCTCGTTCTCCATCCTGGCTGGCGATCACCGCGGCCGAGGACCCCGCGCGGCACCCGGATGACCCTGGCACCCTTGCTCGCCGCCGGCCCGGTCGTGATCGGCGGCGCGCAGTTCGTCCTGCGCAGGGGCACGACGGGCCATCGCGCGCTCGGCTACGCCTGGGTCGCGCTGCTGGCGGGGGTGGCGCTCTCCTCGTTCGGCATCAACGGCCTGCGGCAGGTCGGGCCGTTCTCCTGGATCCACGCGATCTCGCTCGCCACCCTCGCGGCACTGGGCGTCGCCATCGGCCACGCCCGCGCCGGCCGCGTCGCGGCGCACCGCTGGACGATGGTCGGGCTCTACGACGGCGCGCTGGTGATCGCCGGCGTCTTCACCCTGGTGCCCGAACGCATCATGCACCGCGTGCTGTTCGGCTGAGCCGGCGCGGCGGCTTCCCCTCGCCTGCTGAGCCGGCGTACACCGGAGGTGCCGATGATTCGACAACCTTAACCCGCCGTTAACCCCGCGGGCCGTTCACTTCGGCATGGCGTGCTCCACCTCGCATGGATGAGACGATGACGGTCTTCTCTCTCGATCCCCTCGATCTCGCCGCCCTGCTCTGCTCGCGGGTCTGCCACGACGTGATCTCGCCGGTCGGCGCCATCGCCAACGGCCTGGAGATCCTGGAGTCCGAGAAGGACCCCGACATGCGCGGCTTCGCGATGGACCTCATCAAGAAGTCCACCGGCGTCGCCTCGGCGCGCCTGCAGTTCTGCCGCCTCGCCTTCGGGGCCGCCGGCTCGGCCGGCGCCTCGATCGACACGGGCGACGCCGAGAGCGTGGCGCGCGGGCTCGTCGCCGACGAGCGCACCAAGCTGGTGTGGAACGCGACGCGCGCGCTGCTGCCCAAGAACAAGGTCAAGCTGATCCTCAACCTGGTGCTGATCGCTTCGCAGGCGGTGCCGCGCGGCGGCATCATCACCGTGACGCTCGACGGCGACGGCCCGGAGCTGTCGATCACCGTCACGGCGACCGGCCCCAACGTGAAGCTGCAGAGCCACACCCCGCACCTGCTGGCCGGCGAGCCGGAGAACGGCGTCGACGCCCACGGCATCCAGGCCTTCTACGCCGGGCTGGTGGCGCGCGAGGCGCATCTCGCCGTCACCGCAACACTCGTCGACGGCACGGTGACGCTGCGTGCCGTGCCCGACGGCACCGCCCAGCCGGCGTTCGACACCGGCATGATCGGCGTCGCGGTTCCCGCCAAGCCCGCGGCGATCGAGGCACCGTCGGCCGAGGCGATCCCAGGCGGCTCGGCGGGCCGCCCCGGCATGCCCAAGCAGAGGGTCGCCTGAGCCGGCTTGTACCGTTTCCGCCGATCGACCATATCGAAGGCTGACAGGCTCGCCGCGAGCCGCCCTGCCCTCCGGCCGAAGGCACCCATGTTCATCCAGACCGAAGCCACGCCGAACCCGGCGACCCTGAAGTTCCTGCCCGGCCGCAGCGTGCTGCCCGAGGGCACCCTCGACATCCGCGACGCCGGCGCGGCGATGCAGCGCTCGCCGCTCGCTGGCGCGCTGTTCGCGATCGGCGGCGTCGACGGCGTGTTCTACGGGTCGGACTTCATCTCCGTCACCAAGACCGACGACACCGAGTGGCAGGCGCTGAAGCCGGCCGTGCTCGGCACGATCATGGAGCACTTCACCTCCGGCCTGCCGCTGCTCGCCGCCGGCGAGGAAGCGGATGGCGCCGAGCAGGGGGAGTTCTTCGACCCCGCCGACGGCGACATCGTCGACACCATCAAGGACCTGTTGGAGACTCGCGTGCGCCCTGCGGTGGCGGGCGACGGTGGCGACATCAAGTTCCGCGGCTATCGCGAAGGTACGGTGTATCTCGCGATGAAGGGGTCGTGCCAGGGGTGCCCGTCATCGACGGCGACGCTGAAACACGGCATCCAGAACCTGCTCTCGCACTTCATCCCCGACGTGCACAACGTCGAGCAGGTCTAGTGCCGGTCCATCAACCGATTGGCGGAAGGACCAGAGGGTGAATCGCTTCGACGGGCGTCCAGCCCCGGCAGGCGAGGCACGGTTGCAGTACCTCGACGGCGACTTCAAGGTGCTGCAGCCCGGCAGCTTCGTGCGCTGCGCCTCGACGGGTGCACCGATCCCCGTCGAGGAGTTGCGCTACTGGAACGTCGACCTGCAGGAGGCGTATGCCAATCCGCAGGCCAAACTCGCTCGCCTCGGCATCAAAGGTGCTGGCTCGAATGTCGGCGAGGGCTCCTCCGAGCCGACCCGCCAAGCTTGATCGTTACGCCCTCAGCGCGGTGCGCGCTTGGCGAGGATGCGCTGCAGCGTGCGGCGATGCATGTTGAGGCGGCGGGCCGTTTCCGACACGTTGCGCCCGCACAGCTCGTAGATGCGCTGGATATGCTCCCAGCGCACGCGGTCAGCCGACATCGGATTCTCCGGCAGCGCCGCCTTGTCGTGCTGCGTCGCCATCAGCGCGTTGAAGATCTCGTCCGCGTCGGCCGGCTTGGCGAGGTAGTCGAAGGCGCCGAGCTTCACCGCGGTGACCGCGGTGACAATATTGCCGTAGCCCGTCAGGATGACGGCGCGAGCCTCGGGGCGACGGGCTTTCAGCTCGGAGATGACGTCGAGCCCGTTGCCGTCGGCAAGGCGCATGTCGATCACGGCGAAGGCGGGGGCCGTCCCGGTGACGACGGCGAGGCCCTCGGCGACGGACGACACGGCGGTCACGGCGAAACCTCGGCTCTCCATCGCCCGCGCCAGGCGCTGGCAAAAGGCGCGATCGTCGTCAACGATCAGCAGGCTCTTGTCGCCGACCGAGTCGAGGCTGAGGATGGCTGGGTCGAGGGCCGGCTGGCCGGATGCGGTGTTGAGGTCCATCGCGCGAGAACTCCTGGAGGTCGATCACTCCCCGGCGCGAGCCTGTTCGCCGCGCCCGTTGTGAGACCTCGATATGGGGTGCGTCAGGCCGTACCGACAGGTGCCGCCTCGGGGGAAACGGCCGTCATCGGGCCGGCCGGCGAGGCGGTGAGAGCGCCGCGGCCGCGCTCGAAGTCGGCGCGCTGCCACAGAACGGTCACCCTCGCCCCCCTGCCCGGCGCGGGCGCATTGGCGGTAGTCACCTTGGCACCGGAGCGCTCCAGCAGCGTCTTGGCGATAAACAGGCCGAGGCCGAGCCCGGCGCTGTCCTCGCCCTTCGCCTTGCGGTTGGATCGCGTCGTCAAGTAGGGCTCGCCCACCGACATCACCACGTCGGGCGCGAAGCCCGGCCCGTCGTCCTCGATCACCAGCACCGTCAGCGCCTCGGTCCAGCGCGCGGTGATGCGCACGGTGGCGCTGGCGAAGTCGATGGCGTTCTCGACGAGGTTGCCGAGCCCGTAGAGGACACCGGGGTTGCGCATGCAGACCGGTTCGGGGCTGGCGCCTTCCCTGGCGATGGTGATGGCGATGCCGAAGTCGCGCTGCGGCTGCACCACCTCCTCGATCAGGTGGCTGAGCGTCAGCTGGCCGATGATGGCGGCGGCGTCGCTGGTGTTGAGCGAGGTCAGGGTGCCGAGGATCTTGCGGCAGCGCTCGGCCTCGCCGACCAGCAGCGCCAGATCCTCGCCGGTCGCGCTGTCGGCGGGAAATTGCTTCTGCAGGTCGCGGGCGCCGAGCTTGATGGTGGCGAGCGGCGTGCCGAGCTCGTGCGCCGCCGCCGCCGCCAGCCCGTCGAGCTGCGTCAGGTGCTGCTCGCGCGCCAGCACAAGCTCGGTCGCGGCGAGCGCGTCGGCGAGGCGTCGTGCCTCCTCGGCGACGCGCCAAGCGTAGGCGGCGGCGAAGGAGGCGCCGAGCACGATCGCGCTCCAGAAGCCGATGCGGTACAGCGCCGGCAGGTGCAGCACCTCGCCGGGGAACCACGGCACCGGGCGGTGATTGAAGGTCAGCGTCGTCGCGCAGAGGATGACGAGCAGGGTGAGCGCGGCGGTCGAGATCGCCGACAGCGACACGGCGGCGATCATCAGCGGCGCCAGGAACAGCATGGAGAAGGGGTTCTCCAGACCACCCGTGAGGTAGAGCAGCAGCGACAGCTGGAGCAGATCGTAGGCCATCAGCGCTGCCGCCGGGCGGTCGGCGAGGCGGTCGTTGTGGTGGAAGCGCAGCCGCAGGCCGAGATTGACCCACACCGAGGCGAACACCACGGCGAGGCAGGCGGCGACCGGCATCGGGAAACCGAGCGCGTAGCGGACCGCCAGCACCGCCGAGAGCTGCCCCGAGACGGCGAGCCAGCGCAGCCGCACCAAAGTGTCGATGCGGGGGAAGCGCGAGCGCAGGCCGAGCTGCAGCATGTCCGTCACCGGATCGGACAAGGACGCCCCCGTCCAGTCATCGCCAACTCTCCGGTCCCGCCGTCGTCCAATCGGCAAGCCTGCGATCAACGCCGTCCGCGACGTCAAGTCCAGCCGGCGCGCTGCCCCCAATCGACGCGTCCCGCGATGCCGGAGCCGCACTGCGAAGTTCCCGCCCGTCCCGCTTGTTGTTGTCAGACAACAGCGCGCCTATTTCGACCTCGAAGCATTCCGCAAGGCTTCGGCCGCTCCTATCGTCCGAGACCGGCGTCCCACAGGTGAACGATGAATCCGCTCTCCTACAATGCCTACGAGCTGTCCTACCTGATGGCCGCTCCGGCGCGCGCCGCCTCGGACGTGCTGCGGCTGTGGGCCAAGAACCCGCTCAACCCGATCTCGAAGACCTATTTCGGCCGGACGATCGCAGCGAGCAGCGAGATGTTCGAGCGGATGACGCGGCGCTACGGCAAGCCGCGCTTCCTGCTCGACGCGACCTTGGTCGATGGCCGGACGGTCGCGGTCCACGAGGAGATCGTCTTCGACAGGCCTTTCTGCCGGGTGATCCGCTTCGCGCGCGACCTGCCCAAGGGCACGGTGCAGCCACGCCTGCTCATCGTGGCGCCGATGTCGGGGCACTACGCGACGCTGCTGCGCGGCACGGTGGAAGCCTTCCTGCCGCACTACGACGTGTTCATCACGGATTGGACCAACGCCCGGATGGTGTTGAAGCGCGAGCGCTTCGATCTCGACACCTACATCGACTATCTCATCGAGATGTGCCGCGAGCTGAAGCTCGACGGCCTGCCGTTGCATACCATCGGCGTCTGCCAGCCCGCCGTGCCGCTGATCGCCGCCGTGGCGCTGATGGAAGCCGATCGCGACCCGAAGGCGCCGACCACGATGACGCTGATGGGTGGCCCGATCGACACTCGCCGCTCGCCCACCGCCGTCAACAAGCTGGCGGAGGAGCGCGGCTCCAAGTGGTTCGCCGACAACTGCATCCAGACCGTGCCCTACCCCTATCCCGGCTTCGGCCGGCAGGTGTACCCTGGCTACCTCCAGCTGTCCGGCTTCATGGCGATGAACATGGATCGCCACGTCGATGCGCATCGCGAGATGTACGACCACCTCGTCCGCGGCGGTGGCGAGGCCGGCGAGAAGCAACGCGAGTTCTACGACGAATACCTCGCCGTGATGGATCTGACCGCGGAGTTCTACCTGCAGACCATCGATGCCGTCTTCGTCGAGCACCTGCTGCCGAAGGGCAAGCTGACGCACATGAACAAGAAGGTCGACCTCGCGGCGATCCGCACCACCGGCCTGATGACGGTGGAGGGCGAACGCGACGACATCTCCGGCATCGGGCAGACCTTTGCCGCCCACGACCTCTGCTCGAACCTGCCGGCGGAGCGCAAGACGCACCACCTGCAAAAGGAGGTCGGGCACTACGGCGTGTTCAACGGCTCCCGTTTCCGCCGCGACATCGTTCCGCGGATGGTCGCTTTCCAGAGCGCGATGGCGCAGCCGGCGTAGGAACCCTTCAATCGTCCGCCTGCGCTCCGGGATCGCCTCGTTGATCCCGAACACCGCCGACGCGCTTCTTCAGCCGGCTGCGCGCCGTTGCGCGCTCGCCCGCGTGATGTCGAGGATGGCGCGCAGCAGGATTTCCACCTCGATCTCGCCGGCCGTCCGCGCCAGTCGGGCCAGCTGCTGAATCATGTCGAGCAGATAGGCGCGCTCCTCGTCGTGCGACATGGCGAGAGAGGGTGAGGTCATCGCGCGCCGATCCTCGCCCGTTCCCAGACGCGGCAGGAGCCGAGCCCTTCATCAACTCCTGGTTGCATTACCGCTAATCCGCCCCGCCTCATTTATCAGAGCTTTAGCACGGGGTTAGCGCCTGATCCAGAGCTACCTCTCCCTGCGGGACGGGAATATTTTATGCACTTTCAGGTTGCATAACTCGCGCGCACGCGACGTCTCTCCGACGGAATCGCTGGTCGCGGCGGGACACAAGATCTCGCGCCGCCGACGATCCTCCCGTCGTCAGTGCACGGCTTTCAGCCGGCGCCGCTCGACCGAGGATGGGATGCGCATGCTTTCGCGGTACTTGGCGACCGTGCGCCGGGCGATGTCGATGTTCGCCACCTTCAGCTTCTCCACGATGGCATCGTCGCTGAGAATCTCGCCGGCCGGCTCGCGCTCGATCATCTGGCGGATGCGGAAGCGCACCGACTCGGCGGAATGCGCCTCGCTGCCGGAGTTCGAGGCGATCGAGGCCGTGAAGAAGTACTTCAGCTCGAACAAGCCGCGCGGGCTCGCCAGGTACTTGTTGGAGGTGACGCGCGACACCGTCGACTCGTGCATGCCGGTGGCTTCCGCGATGGCCTTGAGGTTCAAGGGGCGCAGGTACTCGACGCCCTTGATGAAGAAGGCGTCCTGCTGCCGCACGATTTCGCTCGCCACCTTGAGGATGGTGCGCGCTCGCTGCTCCAAGC
>CALMRL010000464.1:7364-9411 GCA_937873345.1 uncultured Beijerinckiaceae bacterium
CTCTTGGTCAGCCAGTTCGCCGTCTGCAGGCAGCCAGACATGAAGGAGCGGTCGGCGTCGCTGCCCTTGTTGCGGGAGATCTTGGCGGCGTAGGTCTGGTTGACGAGAAGGCGCGGCAGCACGTCGGTGTTCAGCTCGATGAGCCAGGAGCCGTCCGGCGCGGCGCGCACGATCACGTCGGGCACCACCGGCTGGATCGGCGCCGAGCCGAAGGCGCGACCGGGCTTGGGGTCGAGCCGCTTGATCTCGGCGATCATCTCGCGGATGTCCTCGTCGTCGACGCCGCAGAGGCGGCGCAGCGCGGCGGTATCGCGCCGGGCGACCAGCTCGAGGTTGGCGAGCAGCGTCCGCATCGCGGGATCGAGCCGGTCGAGGTCGCGCAGCTGCAGCGACAGGCATTCCGCGAGGTTGCGGGCGCCGATGCCCGAGGGGTCGAGGCCCTGCACGAGGGCGAGCACGGCCTCGATGCGGCGCAGCGGCGTGCCCAGCCGGGCGGCGATCTCCTCGATTGGATCGGCGACGTAGCCCGCCTCGTCGATGGCATCGATCAGGGTGTGGCCGATGATGCGGTCGGCGGCATCGGGGGTGGCCAGCGGCAGCTGCGCCAGCAGGTGGTCCTTCAGCGACGGCTTGGCGGCGAGATAGGCTTCGAGGTTGGCCGCCTCTCCTTCGCCGCCGCCGGAGCCCGACGAGCCGGACCAGGCGGCGGCGGACAGGCCGGAGTCGCCCGTCTCGACCACTTCGGCGGACGCGCGGACGCGATCGTCGTCGAAGGCGTTGCCGAGCTCCGTGCCGAGGCGCTCCTCCAGCCTGGTGCGGTCGGTCTCGAAGCTGTCCAGGCTCCAGTCACCCTCGACGCGGCCATCACCTGCGGCACCCGCCTCGCCGGACGATGCGGCATCGCCCTCGCCGAAGCGGTCACCCGGCACCTCGCCAAACCCGTCGGCGCGGTCGCCGCCGGCCGCCTCGATCGGCTCCTCGGACCTCGCCTCCTCGGCGCGCTCCAGCAGCGGGTTGCGTTCCAGCTCGTCCTGGACGAAAGACGCCAACTCGAGGTTCGAGAACTGAAGAAGCTTGATCGCCTGCAGCAGCTGCGGCGTCATCACCAGGGACTGCCCCTGGCGCATCGTCAGCTTCGTCGTCAGCGCCATCGACCGTACCATTCCAGCGGGCGCCGGGGTCGGGCCTGCTTCTTGCATGGATAGCAGGTCGTGTCCGTGCTGTCTCCCCGAGGCAGGGCACGCGGCGTTGTTTCCACGCCGATGTGCCCGAGGCTGCGACAGGCTTAAAGCCGGAAATCCTCGCCGAGATAGAGCCGGCGGACGTTGCTGTCGCCGACGATCTCGTCGGGCGTGCCGGAGGTGAGCACCGAGCCGGCGTGGATGATGTAGGCGCGGTCGATCAGCCCCAACGTCTCGCGGACGTTGTGATCGGTGATCAGCACGCCGATGCCGCGCCGCTTGAGGTGCTGCACCAGCACCCGGATATCGCCGACCGCGATCGGATCGATGCCGGCGAAGGGCTCGTCGAGCAGCATGAAGCTCGGCTTGTTGGCAAGCGCCCGGGCGATCTCGCAGCGTCGCCGCTCGCCGCCGGACAGGGCGACGGCGGGCGACTTGCGCAGCCGCGTCAGGTCGAACTCGTCGAGAAGCCCGTCGAGTTCACGCTCCCGGAGGCTCCTGTCCTTCTGCGACATCTCCAGCACGGCGCGGATGTTGTCCTCGACGCTCAGGCCTCGGAAGATCGAGGCCTCCTGCGGCAGGTAGCCGATGCCGAGGCGGGCGCGGCGGTACATCGGCAGGCTCGTCACGTCGTTGCCGTCGAGGGCGATGCGCCCTGCGTCGGGCCGCACCAGCCCGGTGATCATGTAGAAGGTGGTGGTCTTGCCGGCGCCGTTGGGGCCGAGCAGGCCGACCGCCTCGCCGCGGCGCACCGTCATGCTGACGTCCTGCACCACGCGGCGCGCCTTGTAGGCCTTGCGGAGGTGCTCGATCGACAGGGTACCGCCGGCCGGCTCGGCAACGACGCCCTCGTCCGGCGCCGCCTC
>CALMRL010000465.1 GCA_937873345.1 uncultured Beijerinckiaceae bacterium
CCCACAGCGCGTCGGTGGCGGGATCGCGCCCGCCGGTCGCGAGTCGGTCGTCGAGCGCCGAGGCCGGGCGGTGGCTGAGCCCGGTCGCCCGGTCGATGCGGCGCAGCGCCTCGCGGCGCGGCAGCGGCCCGAGCCGCCAAAGGCCGAAGGTGGACAGGGCCAACGCCACCGCGAACAGCGCGACCCCGGCGAGCCGCGCCCAGTGCGGCGCCACCAGCCACAAGCCGAGGAACGACACGCAGAGGAAGGCGCCGACGACGACGAGCGGCGGGATCAGGCCGCGCCACAGGCGTTCCCACAGCTCGGCGGCGCGCGCCAGCGCGACCAGCCGGTCGAGGCGGCGGGCCAGCCCGTCGGACGCGATGGGGCGCGGGTCGCGGTTCTGCAGGATCATTCTCCGGTCGGCGCGACGGAGAGTATCACAGCCAAGGCGGAAGCTTGTCGAGGCCGATCAGCTCTTCGTAGCAGGGGCGCGGCCTCACGACGCTCCATCGGCTGCCGGACACCAGCACCTCGGGGACGAGCCGGCGGGTGTTGTAGGTGCCGGCCTGCACCGCGCCGTAGGCGCCGGCCGACATCACCGCCAGCCTGTCGCCGGGACGAGGCCTGCGCATCAGGCGCTCCTGCGCAAGGTAGTCGCCGGTCTCGCAGACCGGACCGACGACGTCCGCCGTGATCTCCTCGGCCTCCTCCCCGCCTCCCGCCTCGCGCACGGCCACGATCTCGTGGTGCGCCTCGTAGAGGGTCGGGCGGATCAGGTCGTTCATCGCGGCGTCGACGACCACGAAGTGCTTGCCCTCGCCGGGCTTCACCAGGATCACCTCCGTCACCAGCACGCCGGCGTTGCCGACGATGAGGCGGCCGGGCTCGAAGACGAAGGTCGCGCGACGGTGGCCGAGCCGCGCCCTGACCAGCGCGGCGTAGCGCTCGGGGTGGTAGGAGTCCGGGTCCTCGCCGGCGCGGTAGGGGATGCCGAGGCCGCCGCCGAGATCGACGTGCGCGATGCGGTGGCCGTCCGCCTCGAGCTGGTCGAGGAAGCGGTCGAGGATCGCGAAGGCGCTGTCGAACGGCGCGAGGTCGGTGATCTGCGAGCCGATGTGCATGTCGACGCCGGTGACCGCGAGGCCCGGCAGCCCTGCCGCCTCGGCGTAGACGGCGCGGGCTAGGGCGATGGGGATGCCGAACTTGTTCTCGGCCTTGCCGGTCGCGATCTTGGCGTGGGTCAGGGCATCGACGTCGGGGTTGACGCGCAGCGCCACGCGCGCCGTGGCGCCGCGGGCCGCCGCGATGGCCGAGAGGGCGTGAAGCTCCTCGCGCGACTCGACGTTGAAGCACAGGATGTCCTCGTCGAGGGCGAGGGCCAGCTCCTCCGCCGTCTTGCCGACGCCGGAGAAGGTGATGCGCGAGCCCGGCACGCCGGCGGCCCGCGCGCGGCGCAGCTCGCCGCCTGAGACGACGTCCATGCCGGCGCCCTCGCGCGCCAGGAGGGTCAGCACGGCCTGGTTCGAGTTCGCCTTGACGGCATAGCAGATGGTGGCGGCGAGCCCGGCGAGGCTGTCGGCGAAGACGCGGTAGTGCCGGCGGATCGTCGCCGCGGCGTAGCAATAGAACGGCGTGCCGACGGCGTCGGCGACGGCCGACAGGTCGCAGTCCTCGGCGTGGAGGACGCCGGCCCGCATCGCGAAGTGGTGCATCAGCCGGCGCTAGAGCAAGCCGCGGGGCGAGGCAAGGGCCGGCGCGGGTGCTCGACCGCTCTCCGCCATCGCGAGCGCCGGTGACGCAACCCGGAGGTCGCAGGCGAAACCCTGCGCGACGCGGCGGGCGCCCCCTGGGTTGCTCCGCCTCCGGCTCGCAACGACGGCCGTCCTACCGCACCAGCGGATCGAGGGAGAAGCCGCCGCCGCGGGCGGGCTCCGGCGGCGCGTTGATCGGGCGCGCCGGGTTCTTCACCGACGAGTTCAGCTTGGCAATCGCCGACTCCTCGTAGACCTGGTTCGGGCTCTGGATCAGGCCGGGGGTGTCGGGATCGTTGAGCACGCGGGTCTGCGTCGCCTGCGAGGTGGCCTGCTGGCTCGCGGACGTCTGGGGCAGGCCGGGC